>CAZMRM010000020.1:0-5231 GCA_964568515.1 uncultured Chitinophaga sp.
TTATATTACTATTATTTGTATCAAACATTCGCCCTGCAACATTAGGAAGATTTTTTAGTTTCGAAGTAATAAATGTCCACAATGCCATCATACCAGGATCTTGATTATATAGAGACCATTGATATTGCATAACATCATGAAGCTCTGCATTTCCCCATTCATAGTCCAAAGGATTAGTTCCGGCAGGAGCATTAACGGTTACTTCATTATCCTTTCCGGTTCTATGAGTTAAATATCCTGTCCGTTTGAAAACCTCCTCAATCGTTAATATATCCGGCAAAGCCCTAAACTCCTGATCAGTAGGGATTTCAGCAGGCTTAAATATAGCTTTTGGTTTTACGGAGAGAGTAGGAGTAAATCCTTTTTGGTAATCAAATTCGAGCTTAACATCTTGAAACTGTTCAGAATTGAATTTATAAACCGATACCAATGTTTGATGACCACCACCAGAAAATATAACCTTTAATTCTTTCGTAGATTGATTTAACTCAAAATTTATTTTTCGGTACCAGGAAGTATTGCTAATTGTTTTAGCATTCCAGAACAAATATTTAATATCACCTTCACCTTTATTAGTAGTAGTATTCCAATTGCAATTACGAATAAACCAGTAAAGTAGATCCATTCCTCCATTCTGGTTTTTAAAATAGATTACTCCGCTAGCTGCCTTTTGTGGATAATTACCATCAATATCCAATCGAACACGATTGTTAGTGGCACTTTCTAAATAAAATCCGCTTATTTTCATAAATAGGTTAAGGTTTAAATAATTGTTAGTTTTCTAACTATTAGACTAATGTAGTATTGTAGTTCACTGTTTGAATCGGGGTCAATTTCATATTCGACCCCGTTATGTACTAATAGAGATCGTTTAATTTTTAGTTGTACGTTTCAAACGTAATATTTTATGTACGAAGTAAGTAAAGCTTGACTTTATAAACTATAACCTTACTAAATTATTGAACAAATAGTCAAAGTGTTAATTTTCCAAAGAAACTAACAGAACGACGTTAACGATTGAACAAAAAAATCTTTTGATTCTTCAAATTTTTAACACTGTCTTTTCAATTTGCGATTTGACAAGTTTACCTGTAGGGATCATAACTTTATTGTGATGATTTGATTTAGCAATGCAAATTGAATCCAATCTTACTTCTTCTTTATAGAGTCCGACGGTATGTTATCTTCATATCCGCTCCTCTGGTAAATATCATCTTTGTTACTTCCTTCTATTACCGCTCCGTTTATACCGGCATGATTATCATCCTAACCACAGCTTGATAGTATAAATAGAGGCGATAAAATATAAAATGTGCTTTTGATTGTTTTCATTATTTACGAGTTTTTATTTGCCGGCTACAGTTTTAAATTAGAAGCCAACCCTACTTTATCACCTAAATGTGATTCACTTTCTTCAAAGAGGAGAAACAACAAAGCGATTTAACCTTGTGCGAAATAAACACCCGATGCGACTAATTGTCTACGTACTTGCAATATTTTTTATCTCACATTTAAACATTGATAAAATTTGCAGGGAATACTCAATCGCTTGAAAAGCAGAGTATTTAAATAACTAGTTAATTCTATGGGCACTTTAATAACCACTTAACTGTATCGAATACGCTACATGTTTCTACAATTCTTTACTGGCACTGGTTTTAATAGATAGAAGCGTTAAGTTAAATTAAGTAATTAAATTAAAAAATAAATTTATGACACAATCAAGACAAGGAGGATATTCAAATTCTTCCAGAAATAACTCGCAAGGACGCGACAGAAATGAAGGTCGTTATTCCAACCAGGATCAAGATGATCGTGAATACTCATCCCGTGGTTCTTATTCAGATTATGATGAAGACGAAGATGATAATGACTATGATTATCAAAATCGTTATGATGATGAGGATGATGATTATGACGAATATTATGATGATCAAGATGATTATGAAGATAATGATCGCGAAGATTATCGTGGACAAGGCGGATATGAAGGTGGTCGTTCATACGGTTCACAAGGTGGAAACCAATCTCATGGAAGACAAGGTTTTGCTTCTATGAGTCGTGATGAGGTTAGACGTATCGCTAGCATGGGTGGAAGAGCAAGTCATGGTGGTCAGGGCGGAAGAAGCGAAGGCTCACACGGTAATTCACGTGAACAATATTCTCGCAATGATTCGAATTCAAATCGTGGAGGATCATCTCGTGGAGGCAATTCTTCCCACGGTGGGTACAATCAAGAGACACCTGACAGAGATGAAAACGGTCGTTTCGTAAGCTCTTCACGTGGTAACGGTTCTTCTTCCCGTGGCGGAAATTCCTCTTCACGTAACGGTTCTTCTCGCAGAAGTGCAAATTCCTCGTCTCGTAACGGATCATCACGTAATGGAGGTTCATCTTCCCGTAATGGATCATCTCGCAGTGGAAACAGTTTCCATGGTAGACAAGGTTTTGCATCCATGAGCCATGAAGAAGTTGTACGAATTGCAAGAATGGGTGGTCGTGCAAGCCATGGTGGTAATTCATCATCATCATCTTCTTCTAGACGCAGAAACAGAAGATAATAAATTTTATAAGAGGTCAGTGGGAGAATTCTCTTGCTGATCTTTTTTTGAACATTTTTAATTAATTAAATCAAATACATACAGAATATGGCAACTAAAACATCATCTTTTGAAAACGAAACGTTGGAAAAAGAAACCGATAAAAAATCACAAAAAAATAAAGGTCAAAACGGTAAAGAATCATTAAAGAAAATATTCGAAGAATTACTTCAGGATACTTACAGCGCAGAAACTCAAATTGTACAAGCGTTACCGGAAATGGCCAAAGCTGCTCACAGCGAAGAGTTGCAAGAAGCATTCGAGACGCATTTGACTCAGACAAAAAAACAAGTTGAACGATTGGAGAAAATTTTTAACCGTTTACGTATTGAAAAAAAAGGCGAAAAATGCAAAGCAATGGAAGGTCTTGTTGAAGAAGGTCAAAAAATCATTAAGGAACATACGGATAGTGTAACACGTGACGTTGCTTTGATCATTGCTGCTCAAAAGGTGGAGCATTATGAAATTGCAGCTTATGGTTCGTTAGTGGAATTGGCAGATGTGTTAAATTTGGATAAAGTTGCAGATATTCTTGAAACAACTTTGGAAGAGGAAAAAGAAACAGATGAACTATTATCAGAAATCGCACAGCAAGTCAACGATGAGGCATTTGAGTACAATTCGGAAGAATACAGTTTTCAATCTTAATTAATATGACCAGTGCTGAAAGCACTGGTTTTTTTTCTCAATCTGATTTTCTCAATATTGGATTACAAGAGCAGAAGTACGGATTAGTACAAAAGGATTAGTACAAAATTTTATTTACAATTAAAAAGATACATTATGTTTCATCATGCAGCCATTTGGAAATAGTGGGAGCTACTATTAAGATGCTTTTAAAAGGTATAAATGAATGGAGAACTGAAAGACATTGCAGATGGTGAAGACATCACTTCACTGCTGGAAGGCAAAGATAAAAAGGAGAACTACATTCATGAAGCAACGAAGTGAAAAAGGATTGAAAATGAGTAATTTTACCATCTATAACGCTATTGAAAGAATGAGGAGTGAAGGAGACATTTTAAACCGGTTTTAGGAAAAGGTATTAATCTGGATAAAGTGATAAAATAGTTAAAAAAAATGCTTCTTCGATGAATAAGTTATTGTCAAATTTTTATTCAGGACTTAGCGGATTGCAGGTTCCGGTTCCGAAATATATGTTTCCTGAACCGCACCAGAATTCAAGTCGGCTAACGTATTATGCAACGTTTTTTAATAGCATCGAAATCAATAGCACCTTTTATAAATTGCCACTGGCGAAAACTGTCAGTAACTGGATATCCTCCGTTCCCGATAAATTTAGATTTACCTTTAAGCTATGGCGTGATATAACGCATGTAAAAGGGTTGAATTTTAAAGAATCTGATGTTGGTTCCTTTTTTAATGTTATTTCAACAGCTAATAACAAGAAGGGGTGTGTATTGATCCAATTTCCTCCAGGTCTTGTGAGTACGCATATTATGCAATTAGACGCACTATTGAGATGTATTGGCCAGAACAATATTAATCATAAATGGAAAGTTGTAGTGGAGTTTAGAAATAGATCCTGGTACAAGCAGGAAGTATATAAGCTTTTGCAGGTATATAATGCCGGCTTAGTGATCCAGGATATTCCCAAATCAATCACACCAATGATTGATCACCTGTCAGATTTTATTTACGTTCGCTTTCATGGACCAACAGGTAATTATAGAGGTAGTTACTCTGAGCAGTTTCTAACGGAATATGCAACATATATCAAAGAGTGGTTGGAAGAAGGTAAGACAGTATATGCATATTTCAATAATACAATGGGAGATGCTTTTAAAAACCTGGAAACATTGAATCAATGTATGCTTCGGGATCATTTAAACCTTACTTGATCATTTATCAGTAATTTCTATCCATACAGGAGCATGATCACTTGTTTTTTCCCAGCCGCGAACATGGCGATGAAAGCGTTGGCTATGTTAACACTCTATTTCGGACCTTTATAGCGCTGTTGATTTTCCCGATGAGCTGCTGGCTTATCTTTCCCATTTCCATTTTGATGGGAATAGGCATGTCCGGAATTGGCATGAGTTTCATGCACATCTGATAATTTTTCGAATACCCAATATTTTATTACATCCCTTACTTCATCAATAGTACATTAAATTTATGACCATCAGGATCAGCAAAGGCAAAACCATAGTGATTGGTTTCATCTCTGCCCACTTCGTGGAAAATGTTACCTCCGGCTTTTTTAACATTATCTATCCATTCTTTCACTTCTGTCTCTGTTTCTGCAGAAAGTGTGAATATAATTTCGCTATTTTTTAACCCGGATGGTAAATATTCATCTATCTGTGAACCCTGTTCAAAAAAATGAATCACAAAACCATCGTCACCAAAAAGAAAACTAGCTAGCTTAGGATCGTTGTTTGGCTTATTGGGAGTAAACCCCAATTGTGTATAGAATTGATTGGTGCGTTTTGCATCTTTTACACTAAAATTAGCCCATATTTTTTTCGCTTTCATACTGTTGAATTTTGAAACAATAGTAGCAAAAAAATTTTATCTTGAACTTACATTTAATGAAATTGGCAACTGTTTTTCGGCTGACAGACAGAATGCTATTATCCGCACTTCGCCAGATCCGGAACGTGGTGT
>CAZMRM010000020.1:5241-18627 GCA_964568515.1 uncultured Chitinophaga sp.
GGTGGTAAGCATAAATACCGAAGCATACGAGACTCAGTGATAAAAAAGATAATTGTGTGAAAGTGGTTTTAAAGCCCTGGTAAAATTTTATCGTTTTTGTGTCCGTGTGAACGCTTCACTACGATAATAATAATGATGATACTTATAACTGCCGCAAAATAGCACCATATAGAAATAAGATAATCGTGAAAGAAAAAAACAGATACAATTAAAGATGTTAGCAGGATTATAGCTATTACTTTTAATCCTTTGACAGTAGAAATAAAACCAGGAAAAATTACGGCTATGAAATATAAAATGCTTGTTGAAATATTTATCCATTGCGGCGATTTTATTTCATAACGAATATGTTGTTCATACTCGTCCCATCTGATCTCGGAAAATAGCATACGTAAGCCCAGTATTAAAGAAGTTGTTATTCCTGCTATCAGGACATAACGCAGAATCTTTTTTCGTTTCGCATCATTTTCTGCTTTGAAAACAGATAAAGGAAGCCAGATTGGCCATACAACCTGAGCAAAAAATAGGAATATGGTTGCATAAAGCTTTTGTTCCGCAATATCATTGTGATGTATAGCTTTCCATAAAAAACCTTCGAAGAGTTGTTGAATTGAAAATAACAAGGGAATAGCTGCAAACATACATTGATTGCCAGGTTTTGATTTACTTAAGGCAATCACTCCACCTACGCCAAGAATGGCACTGGCTGTGAAACTTGCTTCGGAGGAAAAACACATATACAAGATGTTGAATTGTTAAGTATACTTTTTATCAAAATAGGGAAACGTATACTTAGCTTCTTATATCTTGTATTGGGGAATTTTCGTTATGAATTTAGTAATCGTCAAATTTGGCTCCTAAATTTTACTAATGTCGTTCGGACTTCACTATTTGAGAGATGTACGACAATACAAAAAGCAGCATTAATTCTCTTTTAATTAAAATCTAAAATTTCCTGGATCTTAGCTTTTCTTCGGATAGCCCAATGAGGTACTATTGATATTTATTTTACCAACACAAAAATTATAGATAAAAGTAAGATCTTCATCATTTAATTTATTTTCCAAAGCAAAATCCCGAATGACTGCTTTATTTAATTTATCAGGTTCCCGTTTTACTAAAAAATGCCGTTCACAAAACCGTGTATTCGGACTGGAATAATTGGCAATTTTATACCAAATATCATCATACATTTTTGCGTTGGAATAAGAAGAAAAATCAGACAGGGAATAAGCCGTTACTGTTTCTATAAGCTGCTTTTGATTCAGGATATTCATTAGTGAATCGGTTATGATCTCGATTTTGTCAACTTGCTTTTTAATTGTTTCAAAATGTTCTTCTCTTAAGTGTATTGGTAAAATACATTCTTTTTGATAACGGCCATAAAACAAAAGATTTGCAAAATGATTTGTTTTTAGCAGATGATGATTGGCTAAAAAGTGAAAGCGTGCATTCATATATTGGTATATATTAAACTCTTTAGGAATTAATAATGCGCCTGGTTCTTTAATGATGACAGTCCATAAAAATCTGTTGCATATTAGTTTGAGAAAAAAATGCCAGGAAGGATTGTTCCAGTGCTTCTGCCAATAATCCCTCTGAATTTCCAGTGTGTTGCAATGCATCAATCTGTTTATTTTATTCTTTCTGAAAAATGAAAGTTTATTCATTCCTCTTAAAAGGATTTCCCAGGTACCGCAATATAGCAACCCATCCTTGATCATTTTGTAATGCTGGTCCCAATAGGTTTTAACTTCTATAGGAAGATGAGAGACGATTTTTTTATATAATTCAGATCGATTGAAGAAATTATCTAATCCGATAAATGATCTGAATTCAGGATACGTTAACGATTTGTATGCAGCGATCTTCAGGAACAAAAGATGGTTTTGTGTTGCGTTAAAATCAACACTGATAATTTTTTCCGGGTGATCGATCAATAAATCGAGAGGCCTGGCTCCGCTGCCTGTGATACATAGAACAGTATCTCCAGCATTTAAGCATAGTGCTTTGCGTTCTGATTCACTATCTTCATTACAAGCAGAATAATTTATTTTATTAAAAAAGGAATTGGTCATCTTAATTGAATCCCTACATGTTAATATTTAAATAGGATACTTCCGATGGAAACTCCTGCTGAGGTTCCGATCAAAAAACAAGTATCGTTTCTTTTGAGTGTCCCGGATTCAATGCAGTCAAATAAAACAAGTGGAATCGAAGCTGCGATACAATTGCCATGTGTTAACAGATTTCCTTTTACCTGATTAGCATCCAGTTTATGTATTTTAGAGAGCAATGAAACACCCAATTTTGAAGCCTGGTGTGGTATGATCACATCGGTTTCCGTTATTGATATCGGCAGGTCATCAAAGAAATCATCTATAAACCCCGGTAATTTGTTTTTCACCAACCGCAATAAGTTTTTACCATTCATCTTAAAGGAATATAATTCCGGATCATAGGGATGATCTTTGAAAAAGTAACGGTTGCCACCACCTTTTACAATACTATCGTGGACTCCCTTGGAGTAGGTCTTAAAACTGGTTTTCAGGAGGGTTGCCGTTGAAGCGGGATCAAATTGCAAAATAACAGCAACGGCACCATCACCAAAAAGCGTAAGTGTTTCCCAGTTATGGTGATCTAATCCTTTTGATGAAATTTCGCTGCTTACGATTATTATATTTTTATACTTGATACCATCCAGCAAACTAGCTGCTATTTCAAAAGCACTTATAAAACTTAAACAACTGGAATCAATGTCAAACGTAGGAATATGAATTTCCATTCCATCATATAACAAACTTTTAATAACGCTTGACTGATTGGGTAGTGAATAGTCAAATGTTGCACTTGCTGAAATGATCAGATCTATTTCATTTAATCTCATTTCACATTTTTTCAAAGCCCTTTCTATCGCTTGTGCTCCCATATATCCATTTGATTCAAATGTTACATGGTGTCTTGATTTAACACCTGAATATTTTTCTGACCAACCACTTGGTATACCGTATTTATTTTCTATTTCTTCCGATAAAACCTGTTGGGGAAGATAGCTTCCAAGTCCAATTATTTTAATTGGTTTGCCTGATATCATTTTTTATTCTTCTTAGTTTGTTTCCTTTATTTGTGTGATTGTGATAGGTTGGTGTCACTTTAACATTATAAACAGCATGTTGGTTTAATAATGTTTGGATTGCTTGTGCAGCAAGATCAAATGAATCCGAATGCTTACTTTTTATAAATAGAAATAAATGATGCTTTTCTTTCTGAATCACAGCATAATCAGCAATTTCACAATCGGATAAAATAATAGCACGTCTGAAAAAATCGGGGTATATTCTGACCTCTTTCTTTTCGTTATTTATAAAAGTCAATATATCATCTGCTCTGCCCTCTATTTTATCAATAGCAAGAAACTTACTGCCGCAGGAACAGGTATCCTTGGCAATGATGATGTCATTTAATTCATACCTGATAATGGGCTGTGATCTGCGTTTGAGATCTGTAATGATCGGGTGAAATCTTTTTCTTTGCTGATCAATGAATTTTCTTTCTATCAATAAAAAATCTTCGTTAAAATGCAGGGTTCCTTTTTCGCATGAACTTGCTAAAAACCCTTCTGTGCATTGATACACTTCGTGAATTATTTGATTAAATACCTTTGTTAGATAGCTTTTATCTTCAGGTGTTAATACTTCTGCAACAGAAATTATCTTAGATGGTTGAATCCTTAATTCATGTTCTTCTTTGGCTTTACCTAATTCCACAAGTAAGCTCGGAGGGCCAACCAAAATGGTAGGCAGCAAAGCATTCAACCGCTGAATATGCTCTTCCATGCAATCAAATAAATCGAAATAATGAAAAGAAAGAACTGTTGATTTTATGGAGTCATAAATATTGCTGTTGGCACGAAGGAAAAATGCGACACTTCTTTTTTTGAATGAAAAGCCAATTACGCGGTCTAATATGAGTGCTACCCAATAAGCTCTTTCCTTCTCACTTGCCAAAAACACACCTCGATTACCACTTGTGCCGGATGATAACCCCACAGTAATACCATCAATGGTAGGAGAAAAATCGCGTGATGCTTCCGATTGGATAGCGATATCCATGGCCTCAGTGAGTTTAATATTTACCGTATTAATGCTTTCAAAATTAGACATAAAAACAGATTTATTCGTTATCGGAAATCGTTCTACATTATTATCTGCATTGATATGTGGTTTGTAATACGGCGACTTCCTGCAATGGTTGAACAGCTTTTTGAGCATCTTCCTTTTAATAAAGGTCAAATCATGCTGATAAAGCCACTTATTTAACTTTATCTGTAATAAATAGCTGATAATGGTTAATTTAAAGCGCATCCATATCAAATTTAGTTGAAACGAATGAAGCGGTTGTATCGGAACAGTGCGTTGGAATGATAATTATCCCAGGATATTTTTTGTGAAATGCATTTACTTTTTGAATACTTTTCTTAAAATCCTGCCATGAATCAAAAATCAAGCGAACAAATGATGGAGGCAATAGGAGATCTTCATAAGATTTTTTGTTCCAGCAGGCATCAGCGATCAGAAAATAATGCCGTTTATTTGTTTTTAGTTGTAAACCAATTTGTCCAGCAGCATGTCCGGGAAGGTTGTATAAAAGAAATGATTCATCCTTAAACAGATCATATTTAATCCCGAATAATTCATCGGCAACCGGTGCTGCCATATCTTCTATAAATTTTAACCTGGAATTAAAATCTTGCGGAATAAGGCCTTTTAAAATACCACGGGTAAACCCTATGAACGAACTGATCTCATTCATTTGTTTATAAGCAGATTTTGAACAATAGTAAGTGGCATTTTTAAAATCCCTGAGTCCTCCTATATGATCGGCATGAAAATGAGAGATGATCACATATTTAATGTCTGAAGATAATAAATTGAATTGCTTTAATTGAGTTTTAACCTCGTCCTCCGGAGATACTTCCACTTTTGTTATTTTTGAATACAGCTTATTCGGATAAGATTTTGTGATTTCATAAAACCGGGTGCTATAGCCGGTATCAAACAAACCCCATCCTTGGCAAGGATGATAAATCAATCCGAACAATGCGTGAAATTTGATTGGAATATTCCTGCCTCCTTTGATAGAATGACTTTCTTTCGCGTAGCAAAAACCGGCATAGCCCAGAAATAACTTAACTTCTTTCATGTTGTTTATACCAGTCTGCAAACTCTATAATGGCCTCATCCGTTGATATTTTTGGAACATAACCAAGTAATTTTTTGGCTTTTGAAATATCCATGGTAAATGATTTGGCCAATACGCCCACACCATAGGTTGTTAATGCAGGTTCTTTATAATTTGTCAATTTTGATTTTAATTCCATGAGTTGTGCTACAAACTTCACAAAGGAATATGAAACTTTTTGTTTATTCATTTTATATCCTAAGTGTACAAGCATCTTATCAACCGCTTCCCATAGGTTTACCGGTTCGCCATTTGAGATATTATAGGTTTGATTGACACCTGGTTCACCCACTTGTAAAGCCAATTCAATCGCATCAGCCACATTAGCCAGTGAGGACAAATCGACCATGTTATTTCCATCACCAATGACTTTAAGCCTTCCTTCTTTCAATGCCCTGATCAACCGGGGCATAAGAATCATATCGCCACGACCGATTAAGGCCCTGGGCCTCAAAATAACGTAAGGGATACCTGATCTCTCTAATTCAATTTCTGCTTCATACTTTGTTTTAGCGTAAGCATTGATGAATTTTTTTGGAAGCTGTTCCGATTCGTTAACATTCAATTTGTCAGTAGCATTAAAATATACGCTGGGGGAGGAGATATAAACAAATCGTTTTATATGTTGTTTTTTGGAAGCTTCTAAAAGATTTTTGATAGTAAGAAGATTTGCTTTTTCAAAATCTGCATATTTCCCCCAGGGTGACGAAAGGGCAGCAGCATGAATAATAGAGTCCACCTGTTTTACTAATTTATTGGCAACATTAACTTCTTCTATATTGCCTAATGTATAGTTTACTTTATCGTTTTCAATAAAGTGTGTTGATCTAATAGTTCTTCCAGAAGCTACGATATGCTGGATATCAGGATTCGCAATCAGTTTTTCAAGCGTACGATACCCTAAACCACCCGTTGCACCTGTAATTAAAATTTTCATCAGAGCAAAATTACCTCTTTCTGCAGTTTTAAACAAACCATTGTCTTTTTATTTGTAATGAATATAACGAGCTTTTGCTTCACAAGATAATTTGATGATATAGGCAAGAATCATTTATTTTTGCCAGGTCTTCCGTGTCAAACAATTTCTGCTCCATTACTTCGAATAATTCAGAAAGCACCCGCTTATCCACTGCTAAGTCGTTCGAATCTCCCCATACAGCTAGAGTAGTAGCGAAAGTTGGATACTTACTATCACTTACAGAATACTGGATTGTAACAGTTAATTGCTTATTTCCCCTTTTAAAATTCTAATCGAATTCTAATTTCCTTCTAATTTCATTGTCATTACCGGTATTTACCTTTGCACTTGATAAAAAAATTAACTGTTTTCATTCGATAAAAAATTATTTATGTTATTAGACACAGTCGTTCCCTTAAGCTATACACTCAAAAAAATAAAGTATGATATTGTTGTGGTTACCACCATTGGCTTGTTTACACATTTTATAAAATCAAATTTTAACGGTAATTTTCCGGAGATGCCTATAGCCATACCGGCTTTCATTGGAACAGCCATTTCGGTTATTCTCTCATTTAAACTTAATCAATCTTACGACAGGTGGTGGGAAGCAAGAAAAATCTGGGGAAGCATCGTGAATGACAGCCGCACCCTGATTTTACAGTTGCAGGCCTTTACTGCCAAAGGTAATGAAGGCGCTATCAAAAAGATAGCTTACCGGCATATGGCCTGGTGCTTCTGTTTAACCAATTCATTAAGAGGATTGGATCCTTTAAAGAACCTGGAAAAATTTTTAAGTCTTTCTGACCTGGAAATGATTGCAGTGCATACGAATAAACCATTGGCTATTTTGCAGTTGAATACAGCAGATATATCCCATCTGAAAGAATGCCAACAACTCGAAACTTTTACACATGTACAATTAAACAACACCATTGCATCGTGTACCAATTCCATGGGAATGGCCGAACGCATCAAGAGCACCATTTTCCCGGTTACCTACCGTGTATTTCTGCATGTGTTTATTTATCTGTTTATCATTACGCTTTCCATATCCCTGCAAAACATCGGGATTATTTATGAATTGCCCCTGCTGATCGTGATCTCCGGTGTATTCCTGTTGCTGGAAAAAGCCGCTAAACACATGCAGGACCCTTTTTCCAACCGGCCCACCGATACAGCCATGACCACCATATCCACCAACATCGAAATAAATATAAGACAGCTGCTGAAGGAAACGGATGTTCCGGAGCCCCATCCGGCCGAGAAGTTTTATAGCATGTGAGAAGTACAGAGTAGGAGTATAGGGAGACACAGAGTGGTCGCTCCCGTTTTTCTTTCGTGTGGATAGCATATGGCCCTTTTAATTACAAAGTTGGCTCTCGTTTTTCGATATCCGGTTAATTGTTTTACTTCCACTAAACAGCATAGTGCTGATATAGTTAATTAACATCAAAAATAAACCCGCCCATAATTATAGGCGGGTTTATTTCTTCAGTTGTCTGACGGTTTTCTATGAAAGCTCACATCGGTTTCAATAATAACTATTTCTTTGACACTCTCATGAATATCTAACACAGGTGTTATTGTACTTTTAACCCAGTATTGATTACCGGCCTTATTATGATTGAAATATTCATGAGCTACCGGTTTTTTGTCACGGATCGCTTCGCTTAATTTTTCAAGAAATGACTCATTGTTTTCAGGTCTTAAGAGTTCTCCTTTTGTGTCTATCACTTCATATAATTGATAACCCGATAATTTAATAAAACCTTCATTGACCCATTCTATTCTTCCAAACTTATCCGTTATTAAAATCGAATTCGGGGATTTTGCGGCGCCGCATGCAAGGATCTGCAATTCTAGATCCTTTTGATTCATAGTAATATCCGTAATTATACTGATTGTTCCAATTATCTGATCATCCTGGTCCTTATAAGGAGAAGTGAGGATATATCCAAGAAAGCGGCTTCCGTTTTTTCTTTTAATATACAATTCATAATTTTCATACACTCCGGTGATTCTTTTATGCATGATATCTTGTAATATTTTTTGCTGATTTGGAAAATGTAAAAATTGAAGTGAAATTTTTCCCAGAAGCTCTTTACGGGAATACCCCGTCATTTGTGCTACTTTGAGATTTGCATAAATAATTTTATTTTCAATATTGGTTAGGATAATACCTTGAGGAAAATTTTCCATTATTGTATAAAAAAATTTGCCACTTTCCTTAGCATCCCGCACATAATCATAATAGGTGACATCTGATGTTGACATGGTAATAAGTATTGATCTGTATTTAATTTTATTACTTACTCAAACCTTCATTTTTTTTTGGATATCCGTTCGGATAGGTCTGCTGCATAAATTCCTGCTTTAAAGAATCCATGCGTTTATAAAATCCTTCAAAATTTTTTTGATTCAGCTGGTATCTTTTTAGAAAATAATCATGGTTAAAGAAATCGTACTTAAATAGTGAATCATTAAAGAAAATATCCTTGTTTTGGTATTCAAAAAAATTTGGATAGCTTTTATTAAAAAAAGATTGAAACCTGTTAAAGATACTGTCATTATTCATATGACGGATACCGCCCGGACTGGAAAAGAAATAAGAATAGGACGAATCGAACTGTACTATTTTTCCTTTATCATCATATCGTTTATTAACATTGACGTTAATTTTGGGTCTGTTTAATGTATCAGTTGGACTAACAGCCGCTGCCCTCTCTTGTTTATCTATGATTTGTGACTGATCTTTGTTTTTTGCATTTTGACCATTGCAACTTAAAAACAGAACCACTAAGGTGCTAAGAAATGTTACTTTAACTGTTTTCATTTTTACTGAGTTTAAAAGTTAATACTGATATCCCAACACATATTATATGAGATATGCATGTATGAAAATAAATCAGTCAGAGTGGCACCGTAAGGATACAGGTAAAAAAACAGTTCGAACATTACTGTATCTTTCGGGGCTGGAATACAGCGAAAATAGCTTCTGTTACTATATTTTTTCCATTTGAACATATCTCTTTTCCATTTTATTTATGTTTAGAGTGGTTAAACAAAAATCAATGGTTGAGAATTATTTGTCTTTTTTTCAAGCGAAAAACAAATTTTGTTCCTGCCTTTAAAACTGAAAAAAATTCAGAATTTATAAACATCAGAATTGAAATCCTGACAGATTTTATGAAAAAAATTCAGCTGCGGTGAGCTGGCATATGAGTTGAAAGAGGCGTTTTGTTGGCCAACATAAAATAATTAATTCAAAATTAAATAAGGAGGTAATCATGTCAATCATTAAAAGAAATGGAAATGCTATTGCATCTATTCCAGCTTTGTTCGACGATTTTTTTAGCCGTGAACTTTTCAATTGGGGAAATACAAATTTTTCTTCAACGAGTACCACTATCCCGGCAATAAACATTCAGGAAAAAGCAGAAAGCTTTGAAGTTGAAGTTGCTGCCCCCGGAATGGAAAAAAAGGATTTTAACATTACACTCGAGGGAAATTTATTAACTATTTCTTCAGTTAAAGAGAATTCAGAGGAAAAGAAAATGGATAATTATACCCGTCGGGAATTCAGTTATCAATCGTTCCAAAGAACTTTGGAGCTTCCTAAAGAAGTTGTTGATAGTGAAAAAATAAAAGCAAATTATGAAAACGGATTATTGCGGCTCAGTATTCCTAAAAAGGAAGAAGCCAAACGCAAGACGCCAAGATTGATCCAAATTGCTTAAAAAGAACCCGCCAGAAGGCGGGTTTTTTTGAAAAAAGGAAGGGCATAAAAAAGTTAAGTGCCAGCTGTCACCGTGATATCAGATTAAAGAATAAGCTAAATTCTGCTTTATAACGTTACAGGTAGCTGGCTGGATAGTTATTTTCAGCAGAGAATGTTATCATGATTATAGAGAATGTATGCTATTGTAAACTAAACGGTATTCTTTCTTTCTGTCCGGGTTCTATACAATCTGAAATGCTCAACACTTAAAAATAGTGCTGTTACAAACACAATAAAAAGTAGAGAGAGTTGAGAAGGATTTTTTTCTTTTTTAAACAATTCGCCGCTGAAATGAAAGCCGTGTGCTATAGAATAAAGTATACTTATTATAAAGAGAATAAGATCTGCTGATCTGTTATTAATGTATATCACCAGCAATATCCACATAAAAGGCAGATGATAAAATAATGTTCTGATAATGAATAAGCTTGCCGGTTCTTGACCCGTGGCATTTGGTCTCGTTAAATTTATTCCATAAAAAATGCCACTTACTTCGTAATTAAAATGAAGGATCATCCCTATTACAGTCAGTGCCCAAAGTATGACCAGTCTTGTCTTATGTGTTACTGTCATTATTCTTGTTTTTCTCTTGAGGGTTTGATTGGCTATTTAAATCAGGTTTTGAAATACAGGAATAAATACGTGTCATATGACTATCTTTTTTTATAGCTATCATTTCAATAAAGCACTTAATGCGATTATCTGAAAGTTCCTGATTGTTTTCATTTGTGTCGTTTTTCACTTCCATAACTCTATCAGCTTTTAAATAGTTAGAATGATATGTACCCGGATATTATTTTGCTTCTGACAAAAGATTGTTCAATTCAATTAACCCAACTTGGAAATGAAAATAAATTAAGATAAAACTATTATTTAAAAGAATTCAAAACAATACCTAAAACATGGTAATATCAAAATATTTTCAGTGTTGTTTTTATATTTTTTACTCTCTGTTCGATGTAAAAACAAATGAGTGTGTAGAGCGAAAGCGATACACACTCAAATCTGTTTTTAAAGTGCTCCTAGTTTGTTTTTTGGGCATCACTTCCCGGAATAATAAAACCTCCTTTGGGTTTTATTCTTTCATAATCAACAACCCCTGTTAGTTCTGCCCATTTGAAATAGTCAGCAGAAAGTTCATTCACGATATCTGGTCGTTGGTTGGCTAAGTCCTTGGTTTCTCCACGATCGTTCTCAATATCATAGAGTTCCCATTGCAATGATGGATAAGCAGAAACAATTTTCCATTTTCCTTTTCTCACTGCTCTGTTGCCCGCACGTTCCCAAAACAGGGGTTCTCCTCTTTCTACTTGTTCACCTTGACCATTAAGAAGAGCTACCAAACTTTTTCCAACCAGCGGATTTGTTGCTCTGCCATTGTATTTTGTAGGATATGTTGCACCTGCTAATTCGTAAAAAGTAGGAGCTATGTCAATTAAATGGGCAGTGCCTTTTATGATCTGTCCTTGTTTAAATTGTTTGGGAAACCATGCAATGAAGGGGGTACTGTTGCCGCCTTCATGCATATTATTTTTATACTGCCGCAATGGAGTATTTGATAAATAAGCCCAGTTTTGTTCCTGGTAATCATAAGAACCTGGAGATCCAACGGGTCCGGTATTACGGGACGGTTTTCTATTAGCAGATGCATACCCACCTTGAGCGCCATTATCTGAGAGAAATACGATTACCGTATTTTCATCTTTTTTCAATTCCTTTAATGTGCTGATCAAACGTCCTATATTTTGGTCAACCCGGTCAATCATTGCTGCGTATACTTCCATCTTCGCTTTCCAAAGTTGTTTCTGATCATAGTTAAGGTTTTCCCAAAGTGGTACTTCCGCATCTCTTTGCGCAATTTTTTGAGAAGCAGGCAATATGCCCGATTGAATTTGTTTTGCGATACGTTCCTTTCTTAAGGAGTCCCAACCAATGTCATATGTTCCTTTATATTTGGCAATATCTTCAGGAAGGGCTTGCAAGGGCCAATGAGGCGCATTGTATGCGAGGTAAAGAAAAAATGGTTTTTTTGCGCTATTCTGTTCTTTCAGAAATTCAATTGCATTATCAGTAATTGTATTGGTAAGGTATTCACCTTCTTTTAGTTTTATTTTATTATTGTTCTTGATGAGGACAACAGGATCATTCTTTCCATAAGAACCAATATCAAAATAATTACTGGCGCCGGGTGCAAACCCATAAAACCGGTCGAATCCGCGTTGGTTGGGCCATGCCAGGCTATCTTTGCCTACATGCCATTTACCCGACATCAAAGTGCTATAACCGTTTTGTTTAAGTACTTCGGCCAGTGTTAAAGATTCTTTGTTCAAATATCCCTGATAAGGAGGTAATCCCAGATTAATATCGAAATAACCAACTCCTGCCTTGTGCGCATATTGACCTGTAAGCAGAGAAGCCCGGGTTGGAGCACAAATGGAATTGTTGTAAAATTCCCTGAACCGTAGACCTTCTGCTGCAAGTTTATCCAGGTTAGGGGTATTAATCTCCGATCCGTAACAACCGATGTCGGAAAATCCCATGTCATCCACCATGATTAAAATAATGTTGGGTTTGGATGATGATTTATTTTGTGCCCGAACTGACAGTGTTAAAATAAGCGTAGCGGAGATTGTAAAGAGGAGACTGACAGGGATCGAATTTTTTAATCCTTTCATATTCATTTTTAAAAGTTGTGAACGGTACTTGAACTATTTATTCTTTGAGAAGATGAACTTTATGAATCAGCTTTACGCGATGCATTGCTTGTGGGGGAAACTACCGGGAAGGCTGGCACAAAGTTTTTAGAAATTCTTTGTGCCAGTTCAACCGGGTTAATTTTTAGAAAGATTGTCTTAAGGTTATACCAAAGGTTCTTGGGTCTCCCAGAACACCTGCATAGTGACCGGCATTACCGGCTGCAGGTAATAGTTGTTCAAAATAATCTACGTCAAGTAAGTTACGGGACCAAAGAAAGATCGACGTTCCTTCTGAAGCTCTAAAACCTATCCTTCCATTTAGCAGGGTATAAGCATCAATATTCAAATATTGTGACGGGGATGGGCTTGAAGAGAAGCTGGAACGATAATAAGCATCGAGTCCAAGGAAATACTTTCCTGTATTTTTAAGTAACTTTCCTGAAGTAAAGACTTCGCCGCCTAGAGAACCTGCCCATTTTGAGACACCCGGAAGATCTCCCCCCGAAATATCCTTGAAGGATGCTGGTCCCCCGGTTTCTTCAAGCGGGACCGGTGCGTTTGTAAAAGATACATATTTGGCATCGGTATAAGCAACCGCACCATACAAGGAGAGGTATTTGCTGATCCTGATGTTGGCATCAAGTTCAACACCACGTACGCGTACCTTCTCGGCATTGGCCAGATATCCTCGGTTCACGCCCAATTGAGCA
>CAZMRM010000021.1:0-6605 GCA_964568515.1 uncultured Chitinophaga sp.
GGCGGCTTCGGCAAACGGTTTGCTCAATGTGTGTATTTCGGGAATACCATCGTAATAGGCCTGCGGCGGATGTGATAAAAATTCTATTCCGTTGGCTTTTAGCTGGCTCACGGTTTTTATAATATCATCCGTTGCTACAGCTATGTGCTGTACTCCGGGGCCTTCGTAAAAGTCTAAATATTCTTCAATTTGTGATTTCTTTTTTCCTTCAGCAGGTTCATTGATCGGGAACTTAATACGGCCGTTCCCGTTGCTCATTACTTTACTCATAAGCGCAGAGTATTCGGTGTGGATTTGTTTATCGTCGAACGACAGGAAATTTACAAATCCCATCACATCCTCATACCATTTCACCCATTGATTCATCTCACCCCAGCCTACGTTACCAACCATGTGGTCGATGAATTTAAGTCCTGTTGGTTTTGGATTGTAATCCGATTTCCACTCTTTGTAACCGGGTAAGAAAAGACCTTTATAGTTTTTACGTTCCACAAACATATGAACGGTTTCGCCGTAGGTATAAATACCACTACGTATCACTTCACCGTGTTCATCTTTTTCCGTAGTAGGTTCCATAAATGGTTTTGCACCACGTTTTACCGTTTCATTAAATGATTTAGTTGCATCTTCCACCCACAGTGCCACTATTTTTACACCATCACCATGTTTTGCAAGGTGTTGGTTGAGTGGTGATTTGGAATTTAATGGCGTGGTCAATACAATGCGTATTTTATCCTGTGCAATGACGTAGGAGGCATAATCACGGCAACCTGTTTCCAACCCTTTATAAGCAAAGGATTGATATCCAAAAGCTGTTTTGTAATAGTGTGCGGCTTGTTTGGCATTTCCTACATAAAATTCTACATAATCGGTTCCCAATAAAGGAAGAAAGTCCTGTGCCCCTTCAAATATTTTTTCTAAACCGTACTCTACATTTTTTATTTCTTTCGACATGGCAATATGATTTTATATGTAATTTTTTTTACTTGGTTTGTTGGTTTGTTGTGCGTTTCGTGTTTCAACAGAGATCGACAGTTTCAACGTAAGATGACTGTGTCGTCCGTAGCCTCAACATAGGTTGATTTCATCATCCAAAGTTTAACATAGATTGACTTCATCATCCAAAGCTTCAGTGTAGGCTGACTACATCATCTAAAGCTTCAGCGTAGGTTGACTACGTCATCTAAAGCTTCAACGAAGGTCGACCGTGTCATCCGTAGTTTCAACGAAGGATGACCACATGGCCATACTCATTGCACGTAAATTGATTGCATTTGAATTCGTTATTCTCATCTCCTTAATCATTCTCAGTAACGTTGTTCAATTTTTCTTTTCCTGTCTGTTTGTAATTTAAAATTTTGTAAGGCGTACAGCTGACGTAAGATTGCCGAGCAATTTGAGTTTTCTGCAAGGATGGCCGCATCATCCAAACTTCTCCAGGATTATCGTGAACTCTACCTGCTACGTCATCCCAACTTCTGCAAGGATTATCACGCAATCCCAGTTTTCTCCAGGGATTATCGCAATCCCAACTTCTGCAGAGATTACTGCATAATCCGAACTTTTTGCAGAGATTACTGCACAATCCGAACTTTCTGCAGGGATTACCGCGTAATCCGAAGCTTTAGCGTAGGATTACTCCACCCAGCTCTTGTAATACTTTCCGTCATCAATACCCATTGCGGCTTCCGTAACCATTAACGGGCGGAAGGTATCCACCATCACAGCCAGTTCCTCTGTTACTTTTTGTCCGATACTGCGCTCCATTGCTCCAGGTGCCGGACCATGCGGGATCCCTTTCGGATGCAGCGTAATATGACCTTGTTTAATATTATTACGGCTCATGAAATCACCATCTACATAATACAATACTTCATCACTGTCTATGTTACTGTGATTGTAAGGTGCCGGGATCGCTTTCGGGTGGTAATCATATAAACGCGGACAAAAGGAACACACCACAAATGCAGGTGTTTCAAATGTCTGATGTACCGGAGGCGGTTGATGTATGCGTCCTGTGATCGGTTCAAAATTATGAATACTGAAGGCAAACGGAAAATTGTAACCATCCCAGCCGATCACATCAAAAGGATGTGTTGCATACACTACTTCATGCATCATCCCTTCTTTTTTTATCTTAATAATGAAATCTCCTTTTTCATCATGTGTTTCCAGATCCAGCGGCAGCTTAAAATCACGTTCACAAAACGGAGAATGTTCCAGTAATTGTCCCGATGAGTTTTTATAACGTTTCGGAGTATAAAAAGGATGATGTGATTCCACATAAAAAATGCGGTTATCAGTCGTGTCAAATTCTATCTGATAGATCATACCTCTTGGGATAATAAGGTAATCACCATATTCAAATGGAATATTTCCCATAAATGTGCGCAATGTCCCGGTTCCTTTGTGTATAAACAGTAATTCATCGGCATCGGCATTTTTATAAAAATAATTTTTCATGGACCGGCGGGGAGCTGCAAGGCCAATAATACAGTCGCTATTGAATAACAGGGCTTTTCTGCTTTCCAAAAAATCATCCGCCGGAGCCAGTTCAAACCCTTTTAAAAGTAAGGCCTTTATATTTTTGTTGATCGCAATACGAGGTGCTACATCATAGGATTTCAATATTTCCTTTACTTGTGTGGGACGATGAACATGATACAAAAGAGAAGAATGACCATGAAAACCTTCTGTTCCGAATAATTGTTCGTAATAATAGCCGCCAGTCGGTTTTTCAAAGATCGTATGACGTTTTTGCGGGAATTTTCCCACATGATGATATATAGGCATGATGTAAAAAATTAAAGAGTAAAAAAATGAATTAAAACAGGGTGCAGCTAAGAAGAATAATGAGTATTATTCCGGGTTACGCTTCGTAATGCGTTTGATATCAATGATAAATGCTTTGCTGCAGGACTTCATTGCTAATGTATTTTGAACAAAAATAAGTGTTTTCTATTAGAAATAAAAGGAAATTTCATGTGGAATGGATATTATTTAACATGTTTTTAATCGAAAAGTGAGACTTTCCCGCATTTTTCGCACATAGGATTGCTCCCCGCCGCCTTTTGAGGATACCTTTGAAATAAACAGATCAGAATGTGAAAAAAAATAGTTCTTTTGATTCCTGATATGTTTTTTCCATGTCATTAGCGGGTAACTATTATAATTGTAATTTTGACACATGATTTTTACGGATACGCACACACATTTATATTCCAAAGAATTTGAGAATGATCGAAGGGAACTGATCCAAAAAGCGGTTGATGCAGGGATAAAACGCTTGTTCATGCCCAACATCAGTCGTGAATCCATTGAAGGAATGCTGGCGGTAGAGACACACTTTCCCGAATACTGTTTTCCAATGATGGGATTACATCCCTGCTCCGTAGCAGAAGATGTAGAAGAACAATTACAGGTTGTGCAGGATTGGATGGAAAAAAGAACGTTCACTGCCATCGGTGAAACAGGGATCGATCTGTATTGGGATAAAACCTTTTTTAAACAACAACAGGACGCCTTTCGCAAACAGATTCAGCTTGCAAAAAAATACAACCTGCCTTATGTTATTCATTCGCGTAATGCGTTTGATCAAACGATGGAAATTGTCAATGAATTTAAAAATGATGCGATCAAAGCTATTTTTCACTGTTTTAGCGGAACCATTGAACAGGCGGAACAAGTGATCGCTGCCGGCGATTTTAAATTGGGCATCGGAGGAGTTGTTACCTTCAAAAATTCGGGATTGGATAAAGTGGTAGAAGCAATTGATATAAAATACCTGGTACTGGAAACAGATGCTCCCTATCTGGCACCCGCTCCATACAGAGGAAAGCGTAATGAACCCGATTATTTATTGCTGGTTGCAAAAAAAATAGCAGAACTAAAAAAAATCTCATTGGAAGAGGTTGCTACCATCACTACCGAAAATTCCAGGTATGTGTTTGGAAGATAATCGAAATAAATTTTTAAAAAATTACAGACGCTCCCATAGCATGAAAAGTAAAGTACTCTTGATTTATACCGGTGGAACAATTGGAATGATGCAGGACACCAAAACAGGACAATTAAAGCCCTTTGATTTCAAACACCTGAGCGAACAAATTCCGGAGCTCAGGAAATTTGATGTCAGCCTTTCTTCCGTATCATTTGACAAACCAATTGATTCAAGTGATATGGATCCCAAAGTTTGGCTCTCCATTGCAAAGGTCATTGAAGAAAATTATGCCAGGCATGATGGATTTGTGATCCTTCATGGAAGTGATACCATGTCATTTACCGCTTCTGCACTTAGCTTTATACTGGAAGACTTAAACAAACCCGTCATACTTACGGGATCGCAGCTGCCAATTGGTACCATCCGAACAGATGGTAAAGAGAACCTCATCACTGCTATTGAAATTGCAGCCGCAAAAGAAAAAGGAAAACCTGTTGTTTCCGAAGTATGTATTTATTTTGAATACCAGCTGTATCGTGGCAACCGAACGCATAAATTTAATGCAGAACATTTTCAGGCTTTTCAATCGTCCAATTACCCCATTCTTGCAGAAGCCGGTGTACATCTGAAATACAATTACAGTGCATTGAAAAAACCGGGAACAAAAAAACTGAAGATCCATTCCGAACTCGATCCACACATCGTCATTTTAAAATTATTTCCCGGTATCACCAAAGACGTGGTAGATGCCGTTTTAAATATAAAAGACATCCGGGGAGTTATTCTGGAAACATTTGGTTCGGGAAATGCCAGTACACAAAGCTGGTTCATTGATTCTATTAAAAAAGCAATTGATAAAGGAGTGGTTGTGTTAAACATTACCCAATGCAATGCCGGAAAAGTAGAACAGGGTAAATATGCAACCAGTGCAGCCTTTTCAAATATAGGTGTCATCGGTGGAAGCGACATGACCACGGAAGCTGCTGTTGCAAAACTGATGTATGTATTAGGTGCAACTACCAATAAAAAAGAAATAAAAAAGTTACTGGAAAATGATTTGAGAGGGGAAGTAACTGTATAAATCCTTCTTTTAAACAATGGAAAGGATGAAGAAAATACTTTTGATCGAAGATGAAACAAGCGTGGTGGACTTTGTAAAAAAAGGACTCACTGAGTATGGTTTTGAAATTTCTGTAGCATTTGACGCGGCAACCGCGTTCAAAATGGTACAAACTTCTTCTTTTGACATCATCATTCTGGATATTATGCTTCCTGACAGAAATGGCATTGATGTTTGCAAAGACTTGAGAGCAAACGATATTAAAGCCCCTATCCTTTTCTTGACGGCATTGGGATCCTCCGAAAATATTGCACATGGTTTAAATATAGGTGCAGACGATTACCTGGTAAAACCTTTTAAATTCATTGAATTGCATGCACGCATCAATGCATTGTTGCGAAGAGCAGACCATCTGGAGACTGCTGTTTATACTCCCAAAAATATATACAGCATTGCCGATCTGCTGTTGGATGATGATGCAAAGACAGTCACCCGGAACAATGTGCCTATTCATTTAACCGCTACAGAATACCGCTTACTGTTAACATTGATAAAAAATAAAGGAAAGGTGATCTCCCGTACCGAGCTATTGGAAAATGCATGGGACATTCATTTTAATTTAGGTACCAATGTAGTGGATGTTTACATTAATTATCTCAGAAAGAAAATAGATATTGATACCACCAACAAACTGATTCAAACCGTTGTAGGAATGGGCTATGTATTAAAAGAAAAATGAAAACACAAACCAAGGTCGTTTTAATATTAGGTGTTGTTTGCATCATCATTGCTATGTTATTCGGAACCTCTGTTTATTATTTTCAAAATGAATATTCCTACGTTGATTTTTATAAACGCTTAGAAACAAGAGAGCGTATCTTTGCCAATTACAATCTCGGACCGGATAGTCTGAATACTGATGGGCTTATCGCTTTAAAAAACAGATACCTCGAAAAACTGGAAGGTGAAAAAGAATACCTTATTGAGCTGAATCAGGATGTGACGATTGAGAAACTTGAAAAAAAGTACAAGCTCCCTCATTATTTCCTGGAAGAGCTTTTTGAAAAAGGCAGCGCCAGGGAAAAAAAAGAATCCTTATTTTATGTAGGATCCAAACATCATAAAGGAGGTACGACTTACCTGGTGATTATTTCTGCGGAAAACTATTATGCAACACATCATCTGATTTTTTTAAAAAATATGCTGATTGGGGTTATGGGTTTGGTTATTATCCTGGTCATTGCTTTTTCATTTTATTTTTCCAAACATATTTTTGATCCTATTAAGGAAATTACAGATCGTGTAAAACTTATCAGTACAGAAAATATTCACTTACGTCTGGAAAATGGAAGCAATAATAATAATAGCGAAATCAATGACCTTATCAGTACGTTCAATGATTTGCTGAACCGTATTGAAACAGCTTTTGAAACACAAAAAAACTTTATCAGCAATGCTTCCCATGAATTGAGTACACCACTTACTTCCATTATAGGTGAAGCAGATGTTACCTTGCTAAAAGTCAGATCGCAACCGGAGTACGAACAATCTCTGAAAAATATTCTTCAGCAGGCAGAACGATTGGATCAGATCACCAAATCACTC
>CAZMRM010000021.1:6615-18480 GCA_964568515.1 uncultured Chitinophaga sp.
TAAAGGCACGGCCATAATTTTTGAGCCCATTCGTATTGATGAAGTGATCTGGGAAACCAAAGAACTGATTGATAAATTAAACCCTGGAAATAAAATAATCGTAGACCTCAGTTTATTGCCCGAAGACCCCAACAAATTAAGGGTAAATGGAAACAAGCAATTGCTGCAGCTTGCATTTGCAAATATTCTGAACAATGCCTGTAAATACTCATCCAATAAACCCGTGCAGTTTTTTTTAGCGGCAAGTGATTCGCACATTGTTATTACCATTAAAGATGAAGGCATTGGTATCCCCGAAGCAGAACTGCAATACATTTATGATCCTTTCTTCAGGGCTTCGAATACCAAATTATTTGAAGGCTATGGTATTGGTTTGCCATTGGCCAGAAATGTGATCATTCTTCACAGAGGAACACTGATCGTAAAATCGGCCGTTAATGCGGGTACATCTGTTCAAATTAAATTATCCTCATTTAAATTCTTTTAGAAAAACAGCTTGAGAAATTGCGGTCCCGTTTCCCGGCTTCGCTCGAAGCAGTAGTATAATTTTCATTATCATTTCTGAACGTTTCTATAAAAGTAAGATGCCCTTTTCAAAGCACTGATAATAGTTGCTTTTCGAAATTCTAATCAAATTCTAATCTCATTCTTACGCCCCCCTAATATGGATAAAATAGGTTTGCATCTTAAAATTAATTATCAGCGTATGGCAAAAACTATTTTAGTCCCTATCGACTTTCGGGTAGCTTCATTAAATACATTGAGGCTGGCATTAGAATCCTTTCCGGGCGAAAAGCTGAGGGTGATCCTGATCTACTCTCTTCACCTGGATAATTCAATCACTGATTTACTCTTTCATTCACCTTCAAAAACAATTAACGGTGTTTTAACACCTGAGTTTAAAGAAGCATTGGAAATTCTAAAGAACCGCTTTAGAGATCAATTGCAGTTTGTGTCCATTAAATTGTTTTATGGAAATAATCAGGGTTTTCTCAAAAATTTTGTGAATGCCAACCGCATTGATACCATCGTAATCCCTAAAAGTTACAGGTTTCAACGGACAAACAGAGCCTTCGATCCAACACCATTACTTAGAAAGATGAATGTTGAACTGGTAGAAGTGGACTGGCACCATAACTATACGCAGACACAACAAGAACAATTACTGGCACTTTTTAATTAATATATGTTTTATGAAGAATAAATTTCCAACAACGCCATTAGGAAGGATTAAATTATTTTTTACATTTTTTGACTCCAGATGGGAAGATCTGAAAAAAGATAATTGGGCAAAAACAATTTACCGTGATTTTAGTGCAGGATTAATTGTGGCTATGACTGCTATTCCCATGGCAATGGGCTTTGCAATGGCAATGGGTATGCGTCCGGAGCATGGGATCATCGCCGGAGCATTGGCTTGTGTGATAGGGCGCACATTTGGTGGTTCCAAATACCAGGTATATGGCCCCACAGCAGCTTTCATTCCGGTGATTGCCGGCTTGTTCTTAAAATACGGACCCGCATCAGGAGGAACCTTTGAAGCAGCACACGGCTTTTTAATTCTGGTATCCATTATTGCAGGGATTCTCCTGGTGATTATGGGTGTCTTCGGATTCGGCCGTTTTGCCAGGTATGTTCCCAATTCCATCATCGTTGGATTCACCATCGGAATTGCTGTTGCCATTGCACTTACCAACCTGGAAGATATTCTTGGAATAGAATCCTTTTCTGTTTTGTTAGGAGAAGGTGAAACCATTCAGGGTGGATTACTTGCCAATTTAAATACGGCTTTTCAAAATCTGTATAAAATAAACGGCTGGTCCATTTTTTTAGGTGTACTGACTTTTGTACTTACCAAAGTATTGCTCCGCATTTCTGTTTTCATCCCGGGACCTGTTATCGCAATGGCAGTTGCACCCCTGCTTTCAGCCACTTTGCTTGCGGATAAAAATATTATCCTGGTAAAAGATCTATACGGTTCGGTACCTAATAATTTTTTTGTGTTTACTGCACCATCTTTACCTGCAATGAATACAGGTGTTGTGATCGATATCCTGTATTTTGTAGGTGCGATCGTTTTTGTGTCGGGTGTGGAAAGTATTTTATGTTCCTCTATGGCCGATAAACTGGCCAACAATAAAAAAACACCTTTCAATCCGGATAAGGAATTTTTCGGACAAGGAATGGTACAGATTCTTACGCCGCTGGTACAAGGATTTCCATGTACAGGAGCTTTGGCAAGAACGGCAACCAGTATAAAAGCAGGTGCACAAACGCCACTCGCAGGATATTTTAAAGCCATCTTAAAATTAGTGATGGCATTTTACCTGGCTCAGTATTTAGAACTTATCCCCATGGCTTGTATCGGAGGTATATTGGTTTGGGTAGCAAGCAATATGATTAAACCCGCTGAAATCAAAGAAATTAAACACGCAGGTAAATTTGAATTGGCCATGATGATGTATACAGCAGTAATGGTTCCACTTACCGATTTTTTAACAGGCGTATTGTCTGCTCTTATTATCTACTTTGTGATTAAACAAGTGTTCAAAAGAAAGAGTAAAGCAATGCAGGAAACAGAAACCGTTATTGTTCAGGAACAACCCATTGTTATTCCGGAAAAGGTGAATGTTTCTGCAAAAAAAGAACACACCATTAGTTAGTTAGTTTGTTGTTGTTAAAATCACAAAGAAGGAACCGCCTCTGATCAGGCGGTTCTTTTTTATTTTTTTACCGGGATGTTTGTACCAAAGCATGATATAATAAATTGAAATTACAGATAAAGGATGTGTGCCTTTTCGGAGTAGAGAAAGCGCGTGGGATGCTATTAAACCGTACACATTTTCCGACTTTGCTCAAAAGAATATACAAACCGTTTCTGCAAGATTTTGCCGGCCTGATAAACTATTTCATATTCATTTTTTTTAAATTGCATGTTGTTTACAGCAACGTAAGTATTCACTTAATATATAGCATATGCAATCCAGAGCTAAAACAGTAAAACAATACATCGATGAACTTCCTCCTGACAGAAAAGAAGCTATTCAAAAGTTAAGGAAAGCGATCAGGGATAATCTTCCCAAAGGATTCGAAGAAGAAATGAGTTACGGCATGATCGGGTATGTTGTTCCTAAATCCATTTATCCCAAAGGATATCATACCACTCCGGAATTACCTTTGCCGTTTATGAATATTGCTTCCCAAAAAAATTTTGTGGCGGTTTATCACATGCTGGTGTATACAGATCCTGAATTGAAAGAATGGTTTACCACAGCATATGCAAAAGCCTGTAAAACAAAATTAGACATGGGAAAAAGCTGTATACGTTTAAAAAAAACGGAGGACATTCCCTATGAACTCATTGGAAAACTCGCAGGTAAAGTAACTGTGAAAGAGTGGATACAGCGTTATGAAGCTAACTTGTCAGCTTCTAAAAAATGAGTTCTCTTGTAAAAGAATGCAAGTTAAAAAAGGAAGATCGTGCTGAACAATCCTCTTTGTGTTTTTATTTTTTTTCCATTGTTAAAAGCTGATCCGAACGCTTTTGCATTTCCGGGTAGCTAACGTCTTCCTGATGTGTGGAGATCATCCATTTGTAGCCGAATGGATCCGATACCTGACCGGTACGATCGCCATAAAACATGTCTGCAACCTCCGTCACTACTTTCGCGCCGGCATCCACTGCTTTTTTGTGAGTAGCATCCACGTCTTTTACATACAATCCAAGGGTTACCGGATTGCCTCCTACGGTTACCGGACTTTTGTTTCCCCATTCAAGGTTTTCATCGGCCAGCATGAATAAACAACCTTCAATTTCTAATTCTGCATGTGCAACTGTTTTGCGATCCGGCATCATTAATATACCTACCTCTTTGGCACCGAACGCTTTTTTGTAAAATTCAATTGCCTTTTTTGAATCCTTTACGGTGATGTACACACAGATCGCTGGTGCTCCCGGATATAAATGTGATGTTTTCATAATTTCTAATGTTTTTATAGTGAACACTTATTTTTAATCCCCGACTAAAAATAAGACAAAGTCTATGCGAAACAAATTAAACATGTTTAATAAAATGAATATGTATGTTATAATTTAGTATATAACAAAGATTTAACATTACGAGGAAAAATTGACACATTTATTTTTTTTATCTTCTCTATATTTGACGCACAACAGCAACATGGACATGGTGTGTTTGAAGGAGATAAAGCACGCTGATTTCCTGATGCCGTTACGATTCTCCAAAGTAAAATTTACTAATCTGTAAAAAAATTAAACAATGGGCTACGAAGGTATCACAGAAACAGAATTCAGGAAGATCATTCCGATACACGAAATTCAGAAACATGAAGGCAATTGCTGGGCCACCACTTTATCCATGTTATTGCGTTGCAATAATTTTCAGGAATCACAACAGCAGGTAACAAGTCTTTTTCCCGAATGGAAAAAGGATGGTATTACTTCCAAACAAATGAGTGAACTGGTTGATTTTTATAATAAGAACAAAACCGCGAAAGCGGGATGGGAAATGAAAACCGCATCGCATTACTCTCATTTATTGCCCTATATTAATCAGATGAAACCCATACAGGTTTTTATAACGGGTCATTTTGTACTGATACTGGGAGAAGAAGGTGGAAGGATCACGTATTTTGATCCATGGGACGGACAGATACGCGTTGTTTCAGAGTCCACCTTTTTATCGTATGGAGGAGGAGAAGCGGTTTACATGTATCAACAATAGCGATAAATAAATTAAAAAAATGGCTGACACCGGTGTCAGCCATTTTTTTTAAAGGAAATTAATTATTAGACACTACTAATTTTTGCATACTCATTTTACCGTTCCCTTCTTGTGTAATGAAATAAATTCCATTCGCATATCCGGATAAATTCAATGTTGCTTTTGAATTGCTGATTTGTTCCTTGTGAACGATCGATCCGTATACATTTCTGATGGTAATGATACCACCCACTTCCAGGTTATCAAACTGAACAGAACCGGCAGCAGGATTTGGATAAACTGTAAAAGCAGGCGTTGCTGTTGCAGTGCTGGCGGCTTCAATTGCTGCTCCATATACAGGAGGGGCTGTTACAATGATTCTTGCAATGTGATTTCTTGCAACACCCGCATATTCATTAAAGGCACCACCTAAAATAATTTTTCCATCACCGGTTAACTGAGTGGTATAAACTGTTGCATTCGCAGTTCCAACGAATGCAGTGTCTACGGTACCAGTGGAATCCAGCTGCATGATGTTAAGTGCCGGGCCACTTCCGTAGCCTGTAAAGTGACCACCGGCAATAATGTTCCCGGAGCTGAGATAAGTCAATGAATAGATCGGGAACGTTTCGCCAGGTAAAGAACCTGTGTTAAAAGTAAAATCACTGGATCCATCACTGTTGATACGGGTTACATAACCGTATCCCATATCAAAATTGTCTGGCTCATAACCACCGCCCACAAGGATTTTTCCATCCGTCTGAAGAGCGATCGTACGGACGAACTCAACAGAAGCCTGTTGAAAGCCTGCATCCAATGTACCATTTGTGTTTAATCGAACCAGGTTATTGCGTTGTGTGCTGCTTCCGCTGGCTTCAAACTTACCACCGATCATTATTTTTCCGGAGGGGAGAATCAAGCTGGAAAAAATATCATCGTTGGTTGTCAGGGTGATAGGACTGGTAAATCCCGCGTCTACCGATCCATTTGTATTTAAACGGGCCACACCGGTGCGTGCAGTGCCGTTAACATCTGTAAAGTTACCGGCAATAATAATTTTTTTGTTGTTTTGGATAGCAAGCGTGTTGATCACACCGTTTGTTCCTGTTCCAACATTAAAAGTAGCATCGATGCTTCCATTACTGTTTACACGTACAATACCCGGAACCGGTTGATTGTTATAGGTTGTAAAATTTCCGGCGATCAGGATTTTATTGTTTGCCTGAACAGCAATGGCCGTCACCACGCCGTTTGTCCCGGTTCCCGGATTAAAGGAATTATCCAGGGTTCCGTTTTCACGTAACCGTGCAATGTGGTTACGGGATTGATAATGATAAGCAGAAAAATTTCCACCGATCAGAATACGTCCGTTTGCCTGAAGTGCACTCACTTTGATATCACCATTGGCTGCAGATACTTTATTGAAAGAGATATCAATGGATCCATCCGTGTTTAAACGGGTAATGTTGTAAGCGGTATAGGTATTGAATTCAGGGAATAAACCGGCAACAACAATTTTTCCGTCACTTTGGATAGCTGTAGTGAATACCCCTAATCCGTATTTATGTAATGTATTGTTATGAAAGAATGTATTGTCAATACTTCCATCCGGATTCAAACGCAGCAGTTTACTGGTGGAATAAGCATCACTTGTTAAATCACCTTTTGCTCCTACCAGAATTTTTCCATCGCTTTGTAAACTGATGGTGTTCACTGCACCGCCTTCATCAACAAAAGGAGAGTTAAACGTAGAGTCCACATCGCCATTTGCTGCTGCTCTTGCCAGGAAATTAAAAGTAGGTGACCCTCCGAAGAAATAGGACCCTCCTACTAATACTTTACCGTCGGCTTGTGCACGCAGGGCAATTACTTTTGGGAAATAGGTTTCAACTCCAATTGGGTCTTTTACCGGAATCTGGGCAAGGTAAGTATTATCAACGCTGCCATTGGTATTTAAACGGTACAAATCAACTTCTTCCGGTTTGCCGTAAGCAAGAATGATTTTACCATCAGGAAGTAAAGCAATTTGTTGAGGAGTAGTATTGGCAATGCCGGTTAAATTAAACGTATTATCAAGGGTACCGTTTTTATTTAATCGAATGATGTGATTAACAGCTGTTCCATTGTAATTGTCAAATTTTCCGGCAACCACTAATTTGCCATTTGCCTGCAATAAAATGGAAGTGACGTCATTATCAAAACCGGTTCCGGTTACAAATGAATTGTCGATGGAACCATTGGATAATAAACGAACAATGCGATTGGCGGTTGTACCGTTGTAGGAAGTAAAGTTACCACCCACCACTACACGGTTGTTATCCTGGATCACTAATGTGGTCGGATCGAAGTTGAAGCCTGTTCCCGTATTAAAATTGGCATCTGTGTTTCCTTTTGCATTCAAACGAACAATGTGTGAAGCCGGTGCCGCATTGAATTGGGAGAATCTTCCTATCAATATAACTTTTTTGTCATTTGCCTGAATGGCAGAACCCGTGATCAGATCATTACTTCCATTATAGATGGAATTCGGACCGCTGTCGGGTATGTTAAAGGTTGGGTCATTTGTTCCGGGTTGTGCAATGGCAACACCCGAAAAAAGGCTGCCGGCAAGTGCAATAGTTAACAGCAACTTGTTTGGTAATTGATAATTTTTTTTCATAAGATATATAAATGATTAGTTTGTGGGGATCGTATTGAAATGGTCTATTTTAACTATCATCAACACGTATCGGGCAGCGTATAAAATTCGCAATAAACTTACCCTCCTATAAAATAAATAGAACTTTTTAGTGAATGGTTGTTTATATTATTTTATCGGTAGGCATGAGGCCTTTTACAGATCATTCTTATCGCCTTAAATGAAATGCAAGCGTAGAAAGAAATGGACAACCAGCATTTAAATGCTGGTTTTTTACCCATTCTCTTTTATTCGTTTGTACAACTTTTATAAAAACGGGAAGTTATTTTAGATACTGTTTCTCAACTTTGACCGAAACAGCCATCTTATATCAATCGCTTGTTGAAACCAGAAAAAGGAAACAGGTTGCTAAACACATAAGATGTCAATTTCTTATGGATTGAAAAAATTATTTTTTCCTCTCATTCAATAGGCGGATGCTCTCATTCAAAGCGCCTGTGTTTACTTTTATCCTTTCTTTATCATCCAGCAAATCGGCATACGCTTTTGAAATAGTCATGATTACCAGTGCCGGATTATCCAGCCAAATGTAATGGCCACAACCATATGCTGTAATACCAATTGTATTGGGTCGACTTTCCACAAAATTTTTATGACAGGCTTTCCAAAAGGCCTGTTCCTTTTTTTTCTTAAATGGAATTCCATTTACAAAATCAATAACAGGTATGAATGGTGGTATGCTTAGCTTGCTTACAATATGGATTGTTTCGGCAAAAGAAGAAAATTGATAATAAAGTGCAGGATTTGTTTTTTTTAATTTTTCCTTTTCCTGGTCCAGTTCCACAATAGTTTGTTTCAGGTAAGGATCCGTGTAATAAAAATTATGAGCCACATCGATTAAAACAATGGATCGTACAAGTTCAGGGTGACGTGCAGCAAACAGAGTTGTTAAATATCCTCCATACGAATGCGATACCAATAGAAGCTGATTGTTATAACCCAGTTTTTGCAATGCCTGTTCAAGATCTTCTATATTGCTGAGGATGCCATGTTTGGAAACAGCATTTTCTGTTGTATCCAGGGTGCTTTTTCCAAACCCTGCTCTTTCATAAGTAATAAGGGTGGTACCTGTTATCTGATGAATTTGTTTCAGGACAGGATCCCAAATACTGGCTTCATCTCCTGAGCCATTTTCAAAAAGTATAGGTATGCCCTTTCCTTTTAAAACATAAAAATGTAAGTGATGGTTCCCAACATCAATCAGTGTGTCCTGTATCTGTGATGCAAGTGTTTCTACTTTACAGAGAAAAAGAATAAAAAAAACAGGAATAATTTTCATGGCTATTCTATGAAGAAACGATTTTATTACGCAGTCGTTTTTCAGCTTCAATTAAATATAAAACAATCCTGCTAATGAAGACTATTTTTTGAGTAAATGGTCCATTTTAGCAAGTTAACGGTTGATTTGTTTTTTCCGAAAGGAGCGATCTTTAAGACTTGGTAAAGGCTGTCTGCATCAGAGGAGATCTTCCGTTTCACACAGAGTTCTGCCTTTTTACTTTATTTTTCTATCAGCTGTGTACTTTTCATTATCTCAGAAAGTGCCGCATACAGTTTATCCAGATCCTCTTGCGAGTTATACGCTTGTATGGAGTAGCGAATAAAAATATGTTTTTCCTGAACCATCACCGGTATTTCTATCTTGTATTTTTCAAAAAGCAAGCGCTGCAGTTTTTCAGGTTCTTTGGTTGTAACCGGTATGCTGCACATCTGGGCCAGGAATTCGTCGGTTATCGGACTCAAAGGTTGTGTGCCCAATAAGTCGCAGAAGCGTTGATAATTACTATGTGCCAGCTTTCTGCAATCGGCGGCTACCTGTTGCCAATTGTTTTCTTTCATAAATTGTATAGCTCTGGGTACCGTTAAAAACGCAGAGAAATCACGGGTTCCCTGCATTTGATGGTAATCCAGAAATCGGGAGTGAGAAGGTGCCGCACTTTCATAACCCCAGCTTACAAGGAGTGGATCAAACAAGGATTGAAAGTCTTTTTTTACATACAGGAAGGAGCAGCCTTTGGGCGTGCACATCCATTTATGACAGGCACCTGTATACACATCTGCTTTTATTTCTGCCAGGTTCAAGGGTATATGACCAGGCACGTGTGCACCATCTACAATGGTGAGCAAGCCTTTTTGTTTGGCAATGTCGCATATTTCTTTTACCGGAAATACCAGGCCGGTGGTGCTGGTGATCTGGCTAATGAAAATGGCTTTTGTTTTTGAAGAAAGTCCCTTAAAAAAATCATCTACAAATTTTTCTTTGGAGACCAGCGGAAGTGTGATGAGCTGTCGCACATACGCAGCTCCTGCTTTTTTGCAGTAATAATTCCATGTACGGTCCAATGCACCGTATTCTAAATTCGTACTCAGTATTTCATCACCTCGATTCAACTGTAAACTTTTTGCAATAATATTAATGGCATAAGAAGGATTCATCACATACACCACATCATCTGAAGAACAGTTAATATAGGTTGCCAATGCTTCACGTGATTGCTTTAAATAGTTAGGACCATTCACAGCAATAAATTGTACAGGCTCTGTTTCCAGCTCCAGTTGCCACTTTTGATAATCTTCAAAAACTGGCCGGGGGCAGGCACCGAAGGAGCCAAAGTTAAGATACGTGATGTCTTCTCTTAAAAGAAACCGGGATTTTAAAGCAGCATGTTTCATTAGCAGAAAAAAATAAATTAACAACTGATGCAGGACAAATGCTAAATTACAGATTTAAATGACAAAAAGAACGGTTGGATTTTTTGCTGTTATTGATCGGTAACAACTATATTCTTTTCGCTTTCAATAGTCTGTGCATAAACACAGCGAGTAAGGCGCCTAAAGCAGGAGCAAGTAGATACACCCAAAGCGATTGGGTATGTCCGGAAACGAGTGCCGGAGCAAGCGAGCGAACAGGATTCATGGAAGCGCCGCTGATGGGTCCTGCAAACATGGCTTCCAGCAATACGACAGAACCAATGGCAATCCCTGCAAACAATCCCTGCTCTTTACCTCCTTTGGCCACACGCAAAATTACAAGCATTAATATGAATGTAAGAAGGAGTTCCAGGATAAAGGCTTGTGATGCAGTACCTGTAGGAATGGTACTTCCCAGTTCATCGTTATTAGGAAACAACATCTTCAGCAGTAAGCTGGCTAAAAAGGCACCGGCTGCCTGACTTATGATATAAGGAACAACCTGCTTACCCGGGAAAATTTTACCGATCCAGAAACCAATGCTCACTGCCGGATTCAGGTGTGCACCCGAAATATCGCCCAGTGTGTAGATCATAACGGCCACGATCAATCCAAAGGTAATGGCAATGCCCGGATGTGTCACCATACCAGCGGTTTCCTGGTTGATCACAATGGCGCCCGTGCCGCAAAAAACGAGTGCAAAGGTCCCGGTCATTTCTGCCAGGTATTTATTCATGACTTACTGAATTCAGTTTGGAAAACACATAAAAAATTTCTCTTGCTATTTGCCGGCAGCACTCGTCGTATACTCTATTCTGTATAGGCGTATCATCCGCAGCTTTGGGATCGGCATAAGTGGTGGCTATTACAAACCCGGCACCCGGAACGAAAGGACAATTAGCTTCGGCCTCGCTGCAGGTCATGATGGCGGCAAAGGAAGAATGTGGATTGCTTGCATCCTGTACCATTTTTGAAAAACAGATGACCGGCTTTTCATCAGCGGCAAAGGTTAGCTCCACCGGTGAATTTTTTACCGGAGCCGTATTTCGAACTTCAAAACCCAAGCGTTGTAAGGATTGTATGGCATGCGGATGAAAAACGGTGACCTCTGTGCCGGCTGAAAAAGCGTGTATGTTTTTCTTTTTAAAATAGGAGGCGGCAACCGTGGCCCAAACCTGCCCGAACTGGCTGCGCCTGGAATTATGCGTACAAATAAAAACCAGTTGTACCATTTTGTTCTGTTTTGATTGACTTGTGATATAGGTTTCAAGTTTGTCTAAGATCTGCCTGCGTTCAGCAGGTATATGTTGCAGCTCGCTCAGGAGTGCCTCCACATATTTTTGGATGGGTGTGTACATCATATGCATCTTTTCTTAGCAGCAACTTCCGCCAGGCTTGCAGCAGGCAGAAGCATTGTTTTGCAGATCCGGTAATTTTACTTCCTGTTTTCTTTCCGTCACCCCGCAATTGTCTTTTGCCAGGCAATCGGTTTGTTTGGTAGTGAGTACAAAATCTCCGTTACAAAATCGCAAGCCATATTTTCCGATAGTACCGGATTGATACTCTACTTCAATTTCCAGATCCTCCATGTCCAATGCTTCTTCGGAAAGGGAAATGATGTTCAGCAATTTTTTTGGTTTCAGGCGATGATCCGTATCGTTGGCGTTCCAGAGTTGAAAATTGGCCACCTTTTCCTGACGTACTGTTCCGCCACAGTCAATAAAATGTTTGGTGATTACACCTACTTCGGTG
>CAZMRM010000022.1:0-275 GCA_964568515.1 uncultured Chitinophaga sp.
TGGCTGCCGACAAAGATGAACATGGGAATTTGAAAGGCTGGTCAGAATACAAACCCACGGAATGGCTGGATAAATCCATTTTCGCAATGAAACAGGACACCCGTTTGCTTGAAAAAAATATTGCACGTTTAGGAACAATGAAATATGTGGAGCTCCTAAAAAAATATGATATTGATCCAAAAAGCATCGACTGGCTTTTACCACACATTTCTTCTGAGTTTTTCCGTTCCAAAGTGGATGAAGAAATGAAAAACGATGGTGTTGAATTGCCACAG
>CAZMRM010000022.1:285-18410 GCA_964568515.1 uncultured Chitinophaga sp.
CAGGAAAAATGGTTTGTGAACTTAGCACAGGTTGGTAATATCGGAGCTGCCTCTATTTTTATTTCGCTGGAAGAATTAATGAACTCCGGAAAATTAAAAAAGGATCAAAAAATATTTTTAACAGTTCCGGAAAGTGCACGTTTCTCCTATGCCAATGCTATGCTAACAGTAGTATAATGACAACAACACTTGCAAAACCCATTCTTAAAAACGATGCAGTTGCTGCATTGATCCCACAAAAACCTCCCATCGAAATGGTGGATACCTTGTGGTTAAACACAAATGATACAACCATTTCCGGATTTACAATAAAACCGGATAACATTTTTTGTGAAAACGGATTTTTCATGGAACCTGGTATTATCGAAAACATAGCCCAAACAGCTGCTTTACGAGCCGGCTATTCCTTTTCAAAAGAACCAAAAAATGCAGCTACTCCTCCACCCGTTGGATACATTGCAGCCATCAAAAATCTTATTATCCATCAATTACCAAAAGCGGGAAGCGAATTAAAAACAGAAATCAGTATCAAACAGGTCATCTTTGATGTATCCCTCATTGCTGCACAATCATTTTGCAAAAATGAACTGATCGCCGAATGTGAAATGAAAATTTTTTTAAAAAAGGATTAATTCCTTCTCCAACATGGCCCATACTCCTGTCATTGAAGTCAGCCGTCTCACTAAAATTTATAAAGGTTCCTCTACTCCTGCAGTCAATAATATTTCATTTTCCATTCCTCATGGAAGCATATTTGGATTGTTAGGACCAAATGGTGCGGGCAAAACCACTACTATTTCTATCTTATGTAACCTGATACAACCGTCCTCGGGAACAGCTACCATTTTAGGACACTCGTTAAAAGAAGATCCCGAAGAAATCAAGAAGAAAATTGGTGTGGTACCTCAGGAAATTGCACTATATCCAACACTTACCGCCTATGAAAATCTTCACTACATCGGAAACATGTATGGATTAAAAGGCAGGGAACTAAAAGAAAAAATTGAAGAACACTTGTCGATTGTTGGACTTACCGGGCAAAGTAAAAACCGGGTAGAAACATTCTCCGGCGGAATGAAACGCCGGATCAATCTTATTGCAGCACTTTTGCATACACCTCAAATTGTTTTTCTGGATGAACCAACGGTTGGTGTGGATGTACAATCACGCAGCCTGATCACCGAACACCTGCATCATATTAATAAGAACGGATGTACCATTGTTTATACCTCTCATTTGATGGAAGAAGCTGAAAATTTATGTTCTGAGATTGCAATCATCGATCAGGGAGAAATCATTATCCAGGGAGAACCAAAAGCATTGATTGCAAAAGAAGATACGGGTAACCTGGAACAATTATTTTTAAAACTGACCGGAAAAAAATTAAGAGATTAAAGTGCTACGACTATTTGCTACCATACGAAAAGAATTACTGATCCTGCTGCGGGATAAAGGCGGTCTGGCCATTATGTTTCTGATGCCTATGACAATGATCATTATCATGGCACTTATACAGGATGCCCCCTTCAAAGATTACCAGGAAATGAAGATCCCGCTTTTACTGGTGAATAAAGATACAGGAAGCCTTGGTAAAAATATTGAGAATGGTCTAAAAGAATCAGCTATTGTAGAGATCACCAAACTGACACTCAGCAACGAAGAAGTTAAAAAAAAGATGAAAGCTGCTGAATTTGAAATCGGAATTATTATTCCTGAAAATGCAACAGAAAAACTCAATGCCAATGTCAATAATTTTGTTTCAAAAAAGCTGGCCGTTGCCGGATTAGCAGACTCCAACAATGAGAAAACAATAAACAGCAATGAGCTTGAATTACAAATTTTATTTGCACCGGGCACAAAAAAATCATTTAAGGCCACTATTCTCAGCTCTTTAAAACAATCTTCCTCTAAGTTTGAAACAAAAACCTTACTTGATTTTTTCAGTAAACGGTTAGCCACTGATACTTCAACTACGAAGCAAGAAGCATTGAATGACTTCATCAACTTTAAAGAGGTGAATACTATTGAAACACCCCAAGAAGCACTTTTATTGAACTCTGTTCAACACAATGTTCCGGCATGGACCATATTCGGAATGTTTTTTATTGTCATCTCCATGGCTGGCAGTATTATTAAAGAACGTGATGATGGAAGTTATACACGCATACGAACGATGCCGGGATCGTTTGTTATTGTTCTCATTGGTAAAATAAGTGCTTATCTGTTGGTTTGTCTTATTCAATGTTTACTCATGCTGCTGGTAGGTGTGTTCCTGCTGCCTCATTTAAATTTACCTGCTTTACAGATCGGTAGCAGCATTTCAGGCTTATTGCTGATGGCCATCTGCACAGGATTAGCAGCGACCGGTTATGGGGTGATGATCGGCACAATTTTTAGAACACATCAGCAGTCATCCACTTTTGGTGCTGTGTCTGTGGTGATACTTGCTGCACTTGGAGGCATATGGGTACCTGTATTTGTGATGCCCGAAATGATACGGATGTTGGCCGGATTTTCCCCGCTTTATTGGGCACTAACAGGTTTTAATAAATTATTTTTGAGTGGTGGTTCCTATCAAACTATTCTTGCATATGCTCTGAAGCTGGTTCTGTTTTTTATGGTGATGCTAAGCATTGCTTACGGCATCAATAAATTGAAGGAACGCTAAAATCCACACTTTTTATAACTGCAAACAGGCAAAATTAAGCTTGATGAAAGCCCACATTTTTGCTATTTTTACGTTTCCAAAAAACAAAATTTGAAAAAAAAAAATCAACCTGCTTCTTTGCAATTGACCAACCGGCTGGAAGTACCCGTACGTTTTAGTGAAGTAGATGCCTTAGGTATTGTATGGCACGGTAATTATCTGAAATTTTTTGAGGATGGACGCGAAGCCTTTGGTAAGCAATACGAATTGGGGTACCTCGACATTCATAAACAATCCTTTTTGGTTCCGCTTGTTAACCTGAACATCGATTTTAAGAGAACGGTTAAATATGGCGACAGTATCATCATTGAAACCACTTACATGGATTCGCCCGCTGCTAAAATCATTTTCAACTATAAACTTTACCGCACATCGGATCAGCTACTGGTTGCTACCGGCGAATCAACACAAGTATTTATGGATCTTAAACAGGAATTATACATAACGATACCTCCATTTTTTCAGGAGTGGAAAAGCAAATATTTAAGCTAATTTGAAACAGGAAACGTACATAGCAGCTGACAATATTATTTCTCCGCTTGGTTTTACCAGTAAAGAAAATTTTGATCAGTTAAAAAAAATGCAAACTGGCATTCACAAAATTCCCGGTGGGATATTTTACCCGGAGCCTTTGTTTGCAGCCATGGTCAATACGCGGCAACTGGAACAGGAGTTTGAAAAACTGAATACGGTGACAGCATATACCCGATTGGAAAAACTGGTTATTCTTTCTGTTTCAAACGCACTAAAGCAAAATCCTGCTATTGACATTCGGGATAAGAAAACACTCATCATCCTTTCCACAACAAAAGGAAATATTGATTTACTTCATCCAGCAGCAACTCCGATCGATCATAAAAGAGTTTATTTATGGGAAATGGCAAAGGTAATAGGAGCCTATTTTAAATCGCCTGCATCTCCTTTGGTAATCTCCAATGCTTGTATTTCCGGAGTGCTGGCCATTATCATGGCCAAGCGTTTGTTAGATGAAGGTAATTATGACAACATCATTGTTTGTGGTGTGGACATTTTATCAGAATTTGTAGTGTCCGGGTTTCAGTCTTTTAAAGCAGTAAGCCCCACCATTGCAAAACCATACGATGCGAAGCGGGACGGCATTTCATTAGGTGAAGGTTGTGGCACGTTGGTACTAACCAACAAAAAAAAGAATGCAAAGCCGGATTCATCACTCATTCAAGTGAAAGGCGGGGCAACATCCAATGATGCCAATCACATTTCCGGTCCTTCCCGTACAGGCGACGGATTGTTGCTGGCAATCGAAAAAACACTGACCGAAGCTCAACTCCCTGCAGAAGCTGTGGATTATATTTCCGGACATGGAACCGCTACACTTTTTAATGATGAAATGGAAGCACTCGCTATAAATGATGCGCAATTACAAACAACACCCATGAACAGCCTCAAGAGTTATTTCGGCCATACTTTAGGTGCTGCCGGAGTTATTGAATCCATTATGGGTGTTTATTCTTTATTTGAAAATACGTTAATCGGTACCTATCAGTATACGACACCGGGTGTAAGTAAACCGGTTAATATTATTAAAACAACACGGGAGCAAGTCATACATACGTGTTTGAAAACAGCAGCAGGATTTGGTGGCTGTAATGCCACTGTACTTTTTCAAAAACAATACTGAAATGAATCAACAACCCTATATCACTTCTTTTTGTTCTTTAAAAAACGGCCGGGTCAATATCAATCATTCCATTGCTTTTTCGGAAGCAGATCAACCGGATCCTGAAGAATTTTTGAAGTCTGTTTACAAACATTATCAGATCAATTATGCCAAATTTTATAAGATGGACAATCTTTGTAAACTGGCCTTTGTAACTTCTGAGCTGTTGCTGAAGAATAATCCTGTCACCACAAAATATGCTCCTTCTGAAATCGCAATCATTACCAGCAATTGTTCTTCATCGTTGAATATTGATGAAGAGCATCAACGTACGATCAATGATAAGAGCAACTATTTTCCCAGTCCAGCAGCATTCGTTTACACATTGCCCAATATATTGATTGCTGAAATAGCGATAAAAAATGGAATAAAAGGAGAAAATGCTTTTTTTGTTTTTGATGTATTTAATGCCCGATTCATATCAGACTATGTCAATTCCCTTATAAATACAGGAAAGGCAGACTGCTGTATTTGTGGCTGGGTTGATTTTTATGAAGGAAACTACCATTCATTTCTGTATACTGTTGAAAAACAGTCAGGAATATTAAGTGTCAAGCATAGTTCGGAAGCATTAGAAAAGCTATTTTTGCATGAATCTTAAACTAAAATAAAAATAATATGACTGAGACGGTATTACTTGATCAATTAAAAGGCGAAATCATTGAACAACTTAATTTGGAAGACGTTAAAAAAGAAGACATTAAAGATGATGCTCCTCTTTTTGGAGACGGTTTAGGATTAGATTCCATTGATGCGCTGGAACTAATTGTTTTGTTAGAAAAAAATTATGGGATCAAAGTTGCAAATCCGGCTGAAGGGAAAAAAATTTTTCAGTCAGTGCGCACACTTGCTAAATACATTCAGGACAATAAAAAATAGTGAGTGATAAAATCTATATAACAGGTTTAGGGATTATTTCCGCTATCGGAAACAATGTTCAGGAAACATTGGACGCATTCAGCAATCAACGGCATGGGATTGGTCCGTTACGTCATTTAAAAACACGTCATACGGTCCCTGTAGGTGAAGTTAATCTTACAGATTCACAACTCATTCAACAATGCGGTTTACCTCCTGATGCAACAGTAACACGCACCGCTTTATTAGGGTTGATTGCAGCAAAAGAAGCAGTTAAAAATGCCGGGATCAGCAGTAAGGATGAATTTCGTACCGGTATTATCTCTGCAACAGGTGTTGGTGGAATGGTAGTAACAGAAAACCGTTGGATGGATTACCTGGATACTGAAAAATCGGGCGACTGGCTAAAGTACATAGAAACCCATGAATGTGGAGACAGTACAGCATTTATTGCCGAGGAACTGGGATTTACGGATTACGTATCTACTATCAGCACAGCCTGCTCCTCTTCTGCCAATTCCATCATGTATGGTGCCCGGTTAATTAAAAACGGCATCCTGGACCGTGTCATTGTTGGTGGAACAGACTCCCTGTCACGCTTTACCATCAATGGTTTCATGACATTGATGATTTTGGATGAGGAACATTGCAAACCTTTTGATGCAGAACGAAAAGGTTTAAACCTGGGAGAAGGTTCCGGATTTATTGTCCTGGAATCGGTCCGCACGGCTAAAAATAAAAAAATACTTGCCGAACTTTCCGGATATGGAAATGCAAATGATGCCTATCACCAAACAGCTTCTTCACCGGATGGTTCCGGTGCTTTCCTGGCCATGGAAAAAGCATTTAATGTAAGTGGGCTTAAACCTTCTGATATTGATTACATCAATGCACATGGCACCGGTACCGCTATCAACGATTTATCAGAAGGAACAGCACTTGAAAGGATGTTTGATAAAAAAATCCCTGCCATCAGTTCTACCAAACCGTTTACAGGTCATACACTGGCAGCATGCGGTGGCATTGAAGCCGTATTTTCTGTACTGGCCATACAACATAACCTGGTATTTCCGAGCTTAAATTTTAAAAATCCAATGCCGGAGCTGGATTTTACTCCTGTTACCACGTTGAAAAAAGATGAAAACATCAACCATGTTTTATCCAATTCATTCGGATTTGGAGGCAACACATCTGCGTTAATTTTTTCACGATACAAGCAATAACAATGGAAGCATATATCAGTGGAACAAGCATTATTTCTGCACAAAAAACATTTGGTACACCCGATTTTTTGACGGAGATTATAGACACAGATTCGAATTACCTGCATTGTATCGAACCTTCTTACAAAGAATTTGTAAATCCTGCGATGGCCAGAAGAATGGCCAGACTTGTAAAAATGAGCATCGCTGCCTCTTCTGCCTGCCTGAAAGATGCAGATATTGTACAACCGGATGCTATCATTACAGGAACAGCATTGGGTTGCCTGGAAGATACCGAAAAATTTCTGCTGGCCATTATTGAGAACAATGAACAATTCCTTACTCCTACATCTTTTATCCAGTCAACACATAACACGGTTGGTGCACAAATCGCGCTTCAGATGAAATGTATGAATTACAATTTTACCTATGTTCATAAAGGATTCTCATTTGAAAGTGCATTGATAGATGGATTGATGCAGCTTGCAGAAGGCGAAGCAAAGAATGTATTGGTAGGCGCACACGATGAAATGACTGATAAATATTTTCGTGTCTGTAATCGCATTGATTATTGGAAGAAAGAAGCAGTTTCCACCATGCAATTGATCAACTCTCAAACAATGGGAAGCATTGCAGGAGAAGGCGCCTCGTTTTTTGTTTTATCTTCTGAAAAAAAAGCGACCAGTTATGCAAAACTGCTGGGTGTTAAAACGATTTACAAACCAAAAGAAAATAATAGTATTGAAAAAAAATTAACCGGTTTTCTCAACGAAAAAAATTTAACTCCCGATGACATTGACATTGTAATCTATGGTATTAACGGTGATAATCGTTTTGACCCGATCTACTACCAGTTAAACGATTCTTATTTTAAAAACAGTACGGCCGCTTATTTTAAACACTTATCCGGAGAATACCAAACCGCATCCGGCTTTGCTTTATGGGCAGCAGCAAAAGCTATCAAAACACAAACCCTTCCAAGCGCCATGCGAATCGGTACTCCTAAACATCAATCGATCAAAAATATTCTCATTTATAATACATTTATGGGCACTGATCATTCTGTATTTTTATTATCACAATGCTAAATTTCAGAACGGCAAATATATTTTTTATTATTTCTATTCTCTTTGTCTGTGCATTGCATTACACTGTAACACTCAGCTGGTGGTGGCTCTTACCCTGTATACTTGCTTATATACTGTGTTTAGTGTTGGGTTCTGCCCGGATCAATTCTAACTTCTATGCCACTGTTCAATGCAATGGTATTACCCGGGCGAATGAGGTTGCCATTACATTTGACGATGGACCTACTCCATTTACACAAAAAATCCTGCAAACACTTTCCGAATATGGTGCCCCGGCTACTTTCTTTGTGATCGGCAAAAACATTGATGGAAATGAGGAATTGTTAAAACAAACCATTACTGCAGGTCACACGATCGGCAATCATACTTTTTCCCATTCTTTTTTTATCGATTTAAAAAATGCCGAAGGATTTAAAGCAGAACTACAACAGACTGCTGACAGGATTTATCGACATACCGGAATAAATACGAAATTTTTTCGTCCACCGTATGGTGTCACCACTCCTCATCTTGTCCGGGCAGCAAAAGAACTGGATCATCAAATCATTGGCTGGAACATCCGTTCCCTGGATACAACAGGGGATGATGAAAAAAAAATTCTAGATCGTGTAAAAAAACAATTAAAACCCGGAGCAATCATTCTTTTTCATGATACTTCTGAAAAAACAAACAATGTCTTACAACAGCTGTTACTATTTTTACAACAAAATAATTTTAAAGTTGTAAAACTCGAACAATTGCTGAATACAGAAAATCAGTAGTTCTTACTTCCCTTTTTTTGTATCCATTCTGCTTGCTCCTGTTTATTCCAATAGGTCCATGCTACTATACGACTCATCTTATTTCCCTGTGCCATTTCTATTGTTTGTACTTCTGTTGCCTGCACTTTTTCAATGGCATTATAAATCCGTTTTAAATGCTCTTTCTTAGCAACCAGACTGGTGAACCAGCAACAATTTTTTTCAAATGCTTTGCTTTCAAAAATCATATTCCTGATAAATCGTTCCTCACCACCATTGCACCACAGCTCGTTTGATTGTCCCCCAAAATTTAACACCGGCTTGTCTGCCCTTTCCTGCTTCAGATTTGTTAATTTACGAAGGCTGCCCTCCACAGCTTCTTTTGCCGAAAAATGAAAAGGAGGGTTACAGATAACAATCTCGATACGATCATCGTTTGCTACAATTCCATTAAACGCATTTCGGGCATCCTGTTGTAAACGTAAATTGACCCTTCCTTTTAAAGATGGATTCGACTCAACAATTTGTTGGGCATTTCGGAGGGCAACAGGATCTATATCGGAAGCAATGAAATTCCAATCATATTCCTGTACACCAATAATGGGATAAATACAATTAGCACCAACCCCCACATCGAGACAAGTTATTTTATTATTTACTGCTTGGTTTACGTTCAGAAAGGAGCTCTTTAACAGATCGGCAATAAAATGAATATAATCTGCTCTCCCGGGTATGGGTGGACAAAGATAACCGTTTGGTATGTCCCAAAACTGGATGTCATAATCGAATTGCAGTAATGCTTTGTTCAGCATCTTCACAGCAACCGGATCAAAAAAATTAATGGACGCGTCGCCGTATTCGTTCTTTTTTACAAAATGATGCAGTTCCGGGTTTACCTTGAGCAGGGCATCAAAATCATAAAGTCCTTTGTATTTGTTTCGAGGATGAAGACTGTTTTTTTGCGGAAAGCGATTTTTCTTTTTCTCTGACATTTAAAGTTTATTCACAAAATCATTTTCTATGTTGTAACTTTGTAAAGTTATGAATGATTCACTTAAAACTATGAAAAAGCTTCTTATTTCTATTTTTTGTTGCTTTCAATTCTTATTGCAGGCCCAGATACCTTCGGGCTTTAAACCATTAAAAGATACTACGGCTTTCAAGAAAAAAATGCAGGAACAATCCCAGCTGATCAATTCCATGGAAAGTAATTTTACGCAGGAAAAGTATTTGAGCGTAATGTCGGAAAAGATCATTACAAAAGGACATTTCTTTTTTAAGAAAGTGAATATGCTGCGTTGGGAATATACGGATCCATATAACTACGTAATTGCCATCAACAAAGATAAAATGTTCATTAAAGACAATAATAAAGTTACTAGGTATGATATCAATTCCAACAAAATGTTCAAAAGCATCAACGAAATGATGGTCAATACCGTACAAGGGAATCTTTTAAATAATAAGGATTACAGACATCTCATTTACGAAAGCGAAAAAAACTATCTGATAGAATTAACACCGGTTCAGAAAATGACCAGGGATTTTCTGAAAAATATTTATCTGTATGTTGACAAAACAGATTATGCTGTTGTAAAAGTAAAGCTGACAGAACCCGGCGATGATTACACGACCATTGATTTTACAGAACGTAGATCCAATCAGCAAATACCGGATGAAAAATTTACTGTTAAGTAGCATTGTTATACTTTGCTTTTTTTCCTGTACACTGGGACACTATAAAAGACTTGTTCCGATCGGCCCTTCAGCAGCATCGTCTGAACTAAAACCACTTTTCGGTGATCATTTCAGCTCCTTTCTTTTCAAAACCAATATCACCCTGTATGGTAAAAATGTGAGCGGATTGCTAGTCACAAAGCAAATGCAGCCCGCTGATTATCGTGTTGTCTTTACAACAGAGCTCGGAATGAAATTATTCGATTTTGAGTTTACCGACACTGCATTTACGCTTCATTATTGTGTTCCACAATTCAACCGTCCTTCACTGATCAGAACCATACAACAGGATATTGAGATTTTATTGATGACCCGCATATCTTCTAAAACTATTCAAAATTATAGTGATAAGGAAAATCAATACATCATCAGTAAAATAGATTCCGGCAGGTTTTCCGATTATTATTGGAGGAAAAAGGATGATTTATTCCTTACAAAAATTGAGCATGCAAAAGGAAAAGTAAAAAAGACTACCTTTGTACTTGAAAAATACGCTGATCAGATTCCCACGAGTATTCGTATACAGCATCATGATTTAAAGCTCAATATAGAACTCGCCCTATTGAAAAAATAAGTACAAAAAAGTGATAAACCAGAACGAATGTTATTAAACGACTTTTTCAAAATCAATCATATCAGTACTTCCGATAAATACGTGGTTGCCATTGAGCTCAATCCCCAACATGATATATTTAAAGGACATTTTCCCAATACTCCGGTCACACCAGGTGTTTGTCTCACACAAATGGTAAAAGAAACCATTGAAGCAATCACGAAAAAAAAATTATTACTGGTGAATAGTTCCAATATGAAATTTATGGCCGTTCTGAATCCCGAAGTACATCCTAAAGCAAACATCACCATTCAGCTAAAAGAAAAAGAAGATCAGTTGATTCATGCTGAAAGCAGTGTTTCTTTTGATGAAATTGTCTTTTTTATATTCAAAGGAAGTTTTAAAGAAAAATAGGAAACTGATAATACCTCCTCCCTCATATCGGATAAAAGTATTAAGTTTGTAAGAATACGATCGCCTACTCGCAGTTCGTATTAGAAAAGCAGTTTAAATGTCCGCCAACACCTTTATTACAGCATACCGGGAAAAGATACAGGCACTCAACTGCTGCATCATTATCCCAACTTATAATAATCAGCATACGCTGGCACACGTGATCAAACAGGCCCTGGAATACACTTCTCATGTAATTGTGGTGAATGATGGGGCAACAGATAATACCCCGGTAATTCTTGAAACATTTTCATCCCTGGATATTATTTCTTATGTACCCAACCGCGGAAAAGGAATTGCATTACGCAAAGGATTGGCTCATGCATACAATAAAGGATATCGTTATGCCATCACAATGGACAGCGATGGACAACATTTTGCAAAAGATATCGTCACATTTATTGATGCCATAGAAAAAAAGCCAGACACATTGTTGATCGGCGCCAGAAATTTGAATCAGAAAAACATGCCGCAAAAAAATACGTTTGCCAATAAATTTTCCAACTTTTGGGTGCTGATAGAAACAGGACTTCATTTACCGGATACCCAGTCCGGTTATCGTTTATATCCCCTGAATAAATTGAAGGGCACACGTTTTCTTAGCTCTAAATACGAATTTGAACTGGAAGTATTGGTAAAAGCTGCCTGGAAAGGTATTGCTGTTGATTCTGTGCCGATTGATGTTTTTTATGCGGCCAAAGAAAAACGCGTTTCTCATTTCCGGCCAGGAAAAGATTTTATAAGAATCAGTATTCTCAACACCTATCTGGTTATCCGGGCATGGTTATGGCATCGCCCTGTGCAGTTTTTATCCAACTTTACCCCTAAAAACATTACCTTGTTTTTAAGGTCACAATTTATAGATTCAAATGAATCCATTGCCCGTAAAGCAATGGCTGTAGCTTTTGGCGTATTTATGGGCATTGTTCCCATCTGGGGATATCAGTTGATGGCAGCACTTATTCTTGCCCATTTCTTAAAACTCAATAAAGCAATTGTTGGTGTAGCTGCCAATATCAGTATTCCTCCCATGATCCCCTTTTTATTATATGGCAGCTTAAAAACCGGGCAATTTGTTTTAAGAAAAGATTTGGGAGATAACATTGTAAACAAGGAAATATCCTTTGAAACCATCAAGCAACATTTATTTGAGTATGTAGTAGGCAGCTGTGTCTTTGCTGTAATAATGGCCACCTTATTTGGTGGCACAACCTATCTGATCCTGAAATGGAAACAATCCCATAAAAAAACCGGAAATAAAATTTAGTATATACCAAATCAGGTTTTGTACAACAATAAATTTAAGATCACAGATGATAATATGCCGGCAACCGTCATAAACCAGAAATGCCGGTCAATCTCTAAACTTAGCTCTCTGATGATTCCCTAAAAAAACTATCTTTGTTCCTTATTTCATTTGGTCCTGCATAGGCTGATTCCCCATGAAATGAATGACCAACTGAAATCAGAAAAGTCATACATGGTTTTATAAAAGAACAATAACAACTATCCGGTTCCGAAAGAACCGGGTCTCATAAAATGGGTATTTTTTTTACATTTATTTACCGGCTTTTAAAACGGCACCGTTTTCTTTTTTTCCTGTTATTATTTCTATCTATCGGCTTTTGTGCTTACCTGGCACCCCGAATAAAACTGGAGGAGGACATGACGCGCATGATACCCAAAGATGCAAAGGTAGATCGACTCAACACTATTTTTAAAAATTCCAGTTTCCTGGACCGCCTCGTCATCACAGTCTCTTTTGCTGATTCCGCTAAAGCAGCAGCTCCTGATGAATTGGCGTCTTTTACGGACAGTTTGATATACGATATCCGGCAACTCCCCAAACATCTGATCAAGGAAGTCAACGCAAAGATTAGCGATGATCTGATGTACCAGGTTTATAACACCTTTTTAGATCATCTGCCCTTGTTCCTGGAACCGGAAGACTATCACACACTGGATGGCCTCCTTACGTCTGAAAAACTGGACAACACATTGGAAAAAAATTACCGTACACTTTTATCACCCGCAAGCCTGGTGATGAAAAAAAACCTGCTTCGTGATCCGATTGGCATTACACCTTATGCTTTAAAACGCATGCAAAACCTGCAGCTGGATGATAATTTTGAATTGGAGCAAGGATATATTTTTACAAAAGACAGAAAGCACCTTCTGTTTTTTATAAATCCTGCCATGAAAGGCTCAGAAACAGAAAAAAATGAAGAACTACTGGCCGCATTGGATGGTATTATTAAAAAACAGACGGATGCACACACCGGTTTTCATGCGGAATATTTCGGAAGTGCCGCTGTTGCTGTGGGCAACGCGGTTCAGGTAAAACGAGATGTACTATTAACGATGAGCATCACCATCATCGGCTTGTTTTTATTCATTAGCTTTTTCTTTAAGCGTCCCGAAGTTTTTTTTATCATTTTTATTCCTGTATTGTTTGGTGCCGCTTTTTCATTGGCCCTACTCTATTTATTCAGGGGTACAATATCCGGGATCGCACTTGGTGCAGGTTCCATTATCCTTGGAATTGCCATGGATTACACCATTCATTTTTATACCCATTTTAAACACACCAACTCAGCCGAAGAAACCGTAAATGACCTTTCCTTTCCCCTTACATTAGGCAGCACCACTACTATTGGTGCTTTGTTAAGTTTACTGTTTGTAAAATCAGAGGCACTTCAGGATTTTGGAATGTTTGCTGCATTTAGCTTAATGGGTGCCGCATTGTTTACACTTATTCTCTTTCCACACATTGTTGTTAAACCCAAACTAAATCCTAACGCCTCTTTAAAACATTCTCCTAATATCGTTGAACGAATTGCAGCCTACCGTTTTGATAAAAACAAGTACCTGATCATCTTTATAATTCTTATTTGCGGTGTGTCCATTTATACTTCACAACAAGTGGAGTTTGAATCCGACATGATGAAAATGAATTATATGGATAAACAATTGGCACAGGCAGAAAAAAATCTGAATGCCATCAGCAATGTTTCTTTAAAAAATATTTACATCATTTCAAACGGAAAAACGCTCGATGAAGCATTAGCAAACAGCGAAAAAAATATACCCATACTACAAAAACTGGAAAAGGAGCAACTGATCCGAAAATATTCCAGTGTAAGTACCATCCTGTTATCCGGAGCGGAACAAAAAAAACGCATTGACCATTGGAACGCATACTGGACAAAAGAAAAAAAGAACCAGTTAAAAGAACAACTCATCGGGAAAAGCAAACGTTACAAATTTAAAGAAAATGCGTTCAACGAATTTTATGCATTGCTTGATAAATCCTATGCGCCGATAGGCATGGATGCTTTCAGCGACTTGAAAGCAAGTGTACTGGATAACTATATTACTGTAAAACCTGATGAAACAACTGTTGTGACCATTTTAAAAACAACAGCGGAAAAGGAAGACAGCGTCTATCAGCAATTAAGTGAGAATCCGGAATTGGTGATTTTTGATAAAAAATTCTTAACCAATCATTTTGTTGAAATTATAAGGAACAATTTTAATCTCATCCTTACCTTGTCTTCTCTTCTTGTTTTGACAATGCTGATCATTTCATATGGACGGTTTGAGCTGGCGCTTATTACTTACATACCAATGGTATTAAGCTGGCTTTGTATATTGGGAATGATGGGTGCTTTTGGAATTAAATTCAATATTATCAACATCATTGTTTCTACTTTTATTTTTGGTTTGGGAGATGATTACAGTATTTTTATAACAGATGCCTTACTGACGGAATATAAAACTGGTCAAAAAAACCTTCAGTCCTACAAAACCGGAATTTTTATCTCTGCGATTACAACCATGATCGGAATCGGTGTATTGATCTTTGCATCTCACCCAGCTTTAAAATCCATCGGTATCATTACCATCATCGGTATGTTTTGTGTACTCATCATATCCAACACCATTCAGCCTTTATTATTTCGTTTTTTCATTACCAACCGAACAGCTAAAAAAAGGGTACCTCTTACCTTGTTAAGTATTTTTCAGTCGCTTTTTGCATACGTTTTTTTTGCAACAGGATGTACTGTCATGATCTTACTTGGTTTTGTTATAATTAAATTAGTTCCTGCCCCTTTAAAAATAAGAAAACGCATTTATCATCAGCTTCGTCATTATCTTACCAAAGCAATGATTTATGTAAACATTCATGTCAGAAAAAAAATAATCAACTTACAGCAGGAACATTTTAAAGAGCCAGCGATCGTCATCTGTAATCATCATTCTGTAATTGATTCCTTGCTCATGCAGTCACTGCATCCTAAATTGATTTTAATGGTGAATGACTGGGTCTGGAACGATCCTTTTATGGGCCCCATTGTAAGGCTGGGAGGATTTATTCCCAAAGAAGCAGGATACGATCAAAACCTTCATAAAATAAAAATATTGATTAAGGACGGTTATTCTTTGGCCATTTTTCCTGAAGGCACACGCTCTGAAACAGCAGTGTTAAGCCGCTTCCATAAAGGAGCATTCTTTATGGCCGAAAAATTAAACCTGGATATTGTTCCCATCATATTCCATGGCACAGCCTTCGTTCAAGGTAAGGAAGATAGTTTTTTACTAAAAAAAGGAAGGATCACTGTTAAGTATTTACCACGTATTTCACCCGACAATAAGGCTTTTGGTGAAGGCTATGCGCAGCGAACAAAACTTATCAGCAAACATTTTAAAGCTGAGTATGCTTCCATGCGTAAAGAAATTGAGACGGTTGATTATTTCTACAACCGATTATCCAAAAACTATATTTATAAAGGCCCTGTACTGGAATGGTACATGCGCATTAAAATAAAACTGGAAGATAAATACCGTTTCTTTGAATCATTGATACCCAAACAGGGAACCATTACCGATATTGGATGTGGTTATGGTTTTTTATCCTATATGCTTCGGTTCACGGGAGAAGATAGAAAAATAACGGCAATTGATTATGATGCTAAAAAAATTGATATTGCTAATCATTGTTTCTCTAAAAATGAGCAATTGACATTTATAGCTGCAAATGCTACTCAAATTGATCTGCCTAAAAGTGATGCATTTATTCTTAGCGATATTTTGCACTATCTTCCAAAAACGGAACAGGAAAAATTACTCGTAAAATGCATGAACAATTTAAATACCGGCGGAATCATTTTACTCAGAGATGCCGACAAAGACTTGAATAAAAGGCATTGGGGTACATCTTATACCGAATTTTTTTCAACTAAATTTGGCTTCAACAAAACAAGCAACAAATTAGAATTTGTTTCATCTTCTTTTATTGAAGATATCGTGAGAAGGAATAACATGCAACTGCAACGAATTGATAATACAATGCTGACTTCAAATATCACTTATTTAATTAAATAAAATTAAAAGCATATGTCTATATATGATGTAGTGATAATCGGAAGCGGTTTGGGTGGCCTCGAATGTGGTTATATCTTGAGCAAAGAAGGATACAAAGTATGCATCCTTGAAAAAAACAGGCAATTTGGCGGTAGCCTGCAAATATTTGTTCGTGATAAAGCCATATTTGATACAGGTATTCATTATATCGGAGGATTGGATGAAGGACAAAACTTAAATCAAACATTTAAGTACTTCGACATTATGAACAAACTGAAATTACATCGTATGGATGAAAACGGCTTTGATCATATTTCTTTTGAGGATGACCCTGTTCCTTATAAATTAGCTCAGGGATATGATAATTTTGTTGATCAGTTAGCAGCTCAATTTCCATCAGAAAAAGAGTCGTTAAAAATCTATGTAAAAAAAATACAGGAGGTTTGCAATTATTTTCCGCTGTATCAGCTAAAAGAAGACGACGCTCCCCTACTGGGAATTAAATACCTGGATGTAAATGCCAAAGATTTTATTACCTCCGTAACAGCTAATAAAAAATTACAAAATGTACTGGCCGGTAATAATCCTTTGTACGCCGGTGATGGTAAAAAAACACCTATTTATGTGCACGCAATGGTTACTAATTCCTACATAGAAAGCGCGTATAAATGTGTGGATGGCGGTGCACAGATAGAACGTTTATTAACAGCAAACATCAGGGCAAACGGGGGTGAAGTAAGAAATTATTCCGAGGTAAAAAAAATTGTTGAATCAGATGGAAAAATTTCACATGTTGTACTGGCCACTGGTGAACACATCTTTGGTAAAGAATTTATTTCCAACTTACATCCGGCAATCACACTGGATATGCTGGAATCCTCGAAAATAAAAAAAGTGTTCCGCAACCGCATTGGTAATCTCGAAAACTCCACTTCCTGCTTTATTCTGGATATCGTATTTAAACCCGATACGTTTAAATTCATCAATAATAATTATTATCATTTCAAAAGAGAAGATGTATGGAGCAGCATGCATGTAAGCAGCGACCAATGGCCGGATTTTTACTCTGTTTTTATTCCCAAATCATCGCGTTCTGATGAATTCGCTGATAGTCTTACAGTGTTAACCTATATGAAATTTGATGAAGTAAAGCGTTGGGAAGATACGTATGCAACCATTCCCCATCATCGCGAAAGCAGGAATGAGGAATACGAAAATTTTAAACGGCAAAAATCAGAAATAATCATTTCCGAACTTGCAAAAAAATTTCCATCGATCAGAAATTGTATTAAATCCTATACGAGCTCTTCACCTCTTACTTACCGTGATTACATCGGTAACAGAGATGGAGGATTATACGGAATAGCCAAGGATTATAAGGATCCGTTAAAAACCTTTATCTCGCCTGTTACAAAAATTCCCAATCTGTTTTTCACCGGCCAGAATGTGAATATGCATGGGGTGCTGGGTGTGACCGTTAGTGCCATCAGAACCTGTGGTGCCTTTGTCGGTCAGAATTATCTGGTAAAAAAAATTAATCAGGCTTAAATTATTACCATCTGATAATAAGGAAAAAGACAGCAGTGCCCCGAATTGGAAGTCACTATTATTTTCAAAATTCAAGAAAAGATATAACTTTGTGCGCTGTTATCCGGATATGCCCGGGTGGCGAAATTGGCAGACGCGTGCGCTTGAGGGGCGTATGTTGAAAGACGTAGGGGTTCAAG
>CAZMRM010000023.1:0-1932 GCA_964568515.1 uncultured Chitinophaga sp.
ATCCAAGAATAAGAGCCAGTCATGGTTTAATATATTATAAGGAAATGAGTGTGGATGAATTTTTAGGTCATGCACGCGAACTTCAGAAGTCAATAGAGGGTATGATCAAGTGAGGAAATTTGGAAGATCAATAGAGATGAGAAGGTCAAATTGTTTATATGTAATTTTTTTATTGGGCCTTCTTAGTGCATGCACAGGAAACAAAACAGAGCAGAACAAGACTCAAGCGTTAGCGTTACTGCCTGTTCCTGTCAGCATGCAGAATTTACAGGAACATTTTAAACTACAGCCAGGTACCAAAATTGTGCTGAGCAGAGAGAATGCCGGTGTACAGGAACTGGCAGACTACCTTGTGGAACAACTGCAAATGCAGTATAAGCTGAAAGTGAATGTCATCAACGATCAGGACACTTCCTTAACAAACAGCATCTATTTATCTGTTGATACAACCATTCAGATACCTGCATCTGCAAAAAAAAACGCATATGTGCTGGAAGTGAGATCTGAACGCATCCAACTGCGCGGGCAAAGTCCGGAGGCCCTGTTTTATGGTTTGCAAACATTGTTGCAATTAATGAATGAGGATACAGGATCTTCTTCTGTAACTGTTTCCGGAGCACGCATTTTAGACTATCCGGCTTATGACTGGAGAGGAATGCACCTGGATGTGTGCCGTCATTTTTTTCCGGTCGAACAATTAAAAAAAATGATCGATGGAATGGCCATGCATAAACTCAATGTTTTTCATTGGCACCTTACCGATGATCAGGGTTGGAGAATAGAAATAAAAAAATACCCCTTATTAACTGCTGTAGGAGGATGGAGAAAAGAAACCGTTGTGGGACATATGTCTTCACATCCTTTAAAATTTGATGGAAAAAAATACGGTGGTTTTTATACACAGGAACAAATAAAGGAAGTAGTGGCTTATGCCAAATCCAGATACATTACTATTGTTCCGGAAATAGAAATGCCTGGTCATGCCCTGGCTGCTCTTAGTGCTTATCCGGAATATTCTTGTACAGGCGGCCCTTTTGAAGTATTTACCGAATGGGGGGAAACAAAGGAGGCATTCTGCGGAGGAAAAGAGAAAACATTTGATTTTATGCAGAGTATCCTGGATGAAGTGATCACTTTATTTCCCGGAGAATACATCCATGTAGGAGGAGATGAATGCGATAAACAACGCTGGCAAAATTGTACGGATTGTAAAAAAAGAATGAAAGAGGAGCATCTAAAAGATGTGGCTGCATTGCAAAGCTATTTTATAAAACGGGTGGAAACATATCTGAATGGAAAAGGAAAAAAACTAATTGGCTGGGATGAAATTCTGGATGGAGGCTTGCCGTCACGATCAACTGTAATGTCGTGGCGTGGAACCGAAGGTGGAATAGAAGCTAGTAAAGCAGGACATGATGTTGTCATGACCCCGGGAAAATTTTGCTACTTTGATCACTATCAGGGAAACCCGGAGACCGAACCCCTTGCCATCGGAGGCTTTCTTCCCCTGGATTCTGTATATGCATACAGTCCGCAAATAGGCATTGATACAACAAAAACAAAACACATTCTGGGTGCACAGGCCAATGTCTGGACAGAATACATTACAAGTAATGAACAGCTGGAATACATGGTTTTTCCAAGGTTGTGTGCAATGGCCGAAATTCTCTGGTCACCAAAGGAAAAACACAATTATGTTGATTTTATACAGAGAATGGATAATCATTATGAGCGACTGGATAAAAAGAATATTCATTACAGAGTGGATGTACCGGCCGGATTTAATAAGATCAACAGGGTACTGGAAGACAGTGCTACCGTTGCCATGCATTGCGATATTCCTTCAGCAGAAATAAGGTATACCCTTGATGGTTCCACACCCGAAAAAACAGCGGAGTTATATAAGAAACCATTCAAGATCCCATTAACAAC
>CAZMRM010000023.1:1942-18304 GCA_964568515.1 uncultured Chitinophaga sp.
CAACGGCTAAAAAAGTGATTGCAAAAACTTTTTTACAAAATGGCAAAAGCAGTCATACGTGGTCCGGTTATTTTGAAAAAATGGAACCCATAAGTGGAAAAAAGATGGAAAATCTCAAAAAAGGATTGACCTATAATTATTTTAACCAGGCATTTTCTTCAGCAGAAGAAATACTTGGAAAACCAACAAAGACAGGAGTCACAGACAGCATAGCTTTCCCTTCCTGGATCGGAGCTAAACAGGAATGGTTCGCGTTTGAGTATAAAGGTTTTTTAAAAATTGATAAGAGTGCAGTGTATACATTTTATGTAAATGCTGATGATGGAGCTGTATTGTATATTGATGATATACTTGTTGTGGATAATGATGGTTTTCATTATACGCAGGAAAAATCAGGAGATATAAGCCTTGGCGAGGGTTACCATTCCTTTCGTCTGGCCTATTTTGAAGGGAAGTACACGCCTGTTTTGGAAGTTAAAATAATGTGTCAGGGGCTGAAGAAACAGGCGCTCCCTTCTATTTTGCTTTGGCATTAACAGCCCAATTATAGATTTTAAATGAATAACCTGTCATTTTGATGAAATGAAACCGGCGTACATCCTTCGGGCTGGTAACTTTTTTGAATCGTACCCCATGTTACCTATATTAATTATTACTAAAATTTTTCCTTATGAATACGAACCTAGAAACCTCGGCCAAAGCCGGCCATACCTTGCTCAAAGAAATTTTTCCGGTAGAAAATGACATTCCTAAAGAATATACTTTCGGTAAAACAATTGAACAAACAGAGTATCTGATCCACGGAGAGATCCGTACCTGGGACAAATTGTTTGAAGATGTGTATTCTCCTGTTTGCATCAGTTCTTCAAACGGACAGTTGGCACCGAAAAGATTGGGTAAATACCCCTTGTTAACAGAACAGGAAACGATGGCAGCACTGGAATCCGCAACAAAAGCCTATAATAATGGAAGAGGAGCATGGCCAACAATGGCTGTAAAAGACAGAATTATTTGCATGCAGCAATTTGTTTCAAAAATGCTTCCGCAGAAAAATGAGATTGTAAAGATGTTGATGTGGGAAATCGGAAAATCGGCTGCTGATTCGGAAAAAGAATTTGACCGGACCATTGAATACATTCAGGATACCATAGAGGAATTAAAAAAACTGGACCGGGAAGGGTCTAAATTCACCATGCAGCAGGGAGTACTTGCTCAGATCCGTAGAAGTCCACTGGGAATTGTGCTTTGCATGGGCCCTTTTAATTATCCGTTAAACGAAACATTTGCACTCCTGATCCCTGCACTTATTATGGGAAATCCGGTGATCATAAAACCACCGCGTAAAGGTGTTTTGTTGTATCGCTTTTTGTTAGCAGCTTTTAAAGACTCTTTTCCAAAAGGCGTGGTGAATGTTATTTATGGTGAAGGAAAAACAACTGCTGCCGTACTTCTAAAATCAGGTAAGATAGATGTACTGGCATTTATCGGTTCCAGCAAAGTGGCAACTGAATTGAAAAAATTGCATCCTAATCCACACCGCCTGCGTTCTGTTCTGGGTCTGGAATCTAAAAATCCGGCAATCATTCTTCCGGATGCCAACATGAATCTGACTGTGAATGAATGTGTATTGGGTTCCTTATCCTTTAACGGACAACGTTGTACTGCTTTAAAAATGCTTTTTGTGCATTCAAAAATCAAAGACGAGTTTCTTGTGAAATTTTCAGAAGCGGTAGATCGTATTGCCATCGGAATGCCCTGGAAAAAAGGTGTTCAGGTAACGCCATTACCCGATGAAACAAAAATAGCATATATGCAGGAGCTGGTCGAAGATGCTGTTGCCAAAGGTGCACAAATTGTAAATCAGTTTGGTGGTCAGTACAAGGGTACTTTTTATTTTCCAACGATTCTTTACCCTGTTAAACCAGGTATGAAAATTTATGAAGAAGAACAATTCGGACCTGTTATTCCTGTTGTATCTTATGATTCACTGGATACACCTGTTGATTATATTGCAGACTCCCCGTACGGACAACAAGCCAGTATTTTCGGAACAAATCCGGAAGCCATTGCACAACTGATCGATCCTTTGATTAACCAGGTGTGCAGGATCAATATAAACAGTCAATGTCAGCGTGGACCGGATTCATATCCATTTTGCGGCCGGAAAAATTCAGCCGAAGGAACGTTGTCTGTTTTTGATGCGTTACGTGCCTTCTCTATTCGTACACTGGTAGCAGCAAAAAAGAATGAGCTGAATGAAGAGATTCTATCCAACATTACCACTAAACGCATGTCTAACTTTTTGAGAACAGATTATATTTTTTAAAAAATAAGCTACTACCCACTCCTGCATTAATACTAAACCTGACAGGTTTCCATTCATCACCTGCATGCTTCACGAACCCTGCATTTCGTTGAATGATGTCCAACCTGTCAGGTTTCACTGTACCAAAATAAACCTGTCAGTTTTCCATTCATCACCTGCATGCTGCATGAATCCTTTATTTGGTTGAATGAAGTTCAACCTAAGATTTTCCATGCACGGGCCGGTCAGGACAAGGCCAATCTTTAGTAACATTTCAAGGTTATTAACCGTTAATCATCACAATACTACCGCTTACTAAGTTTTCAAATACAACAGATTTTTAATGCGTTAATTTTGGTCAGATTAAATTTTAATATCCGCTATTTTGATGAAAAACCTCCTCCTTGTATTTTTTACTTATTGCTCTTTACAGCTTTTTCCCCAGATAAAGATTACAGGGAAAATCACAGATACAAACAACAATCAGCCGCTTGAGTTTGCAGAAGTAGTGTTGTTAAACAAGGATTCCATGGGAATTAAAAGTGAGCTGGCCAATGAAGATGGTACATTTGCGATCAGCATCGAACAGGGAAGATATACACTGCAGGTTCGCCAATTCAGTAAAGTGTTTTTTTCCAGACTTATCGATTCCTCAACAGATGTGGATTTGGGAAACATTCAGGTGAACAATACGGCGCATGACTTAAGTACGGTGAATTTGGAAGTGAAGGGCAAATTGATCGAACGGAAAGTGGACAGGGTGGTATTCAATGTTGAAAATTCTGTGAGTGCTGCCGGTGGCGATGCATTGGATGCGATAAAGGTAACACCGGGAGTAAGGGTACAGGATGATAAAATCAACATGATTGGTAAAAGTACTGTTGCTGTTATGGTGGATGATAAACTGGTGCAACTTTCCGGAGATGATCTGGCCAATTATCTGAAATCCATTCCTGCCGATTTAATTAAGAGTATTGAGGTCATTACCACACCACCTGCTAATTATGATGCATCCGGTAACAGCGGTTATCTGAACATTAAACTGAAAAAAAGCAGAAGAGATGCCTGGAACGCGCTGGTGGGCGCTTCTTACTTTCAGAGAACGTATGGGGACCGCTCTGTAAACGGCAATTTCAATTATAATAAAAACAAGCTCAGTTTTTTTGCTTCGGCATTCTACAGAAAAGGAACCATCTTCCGTACAGAGGATGATTATTCCCATTTTCAGGATGGTTTATGGCACACCCATTCTTCTTTGCATTACAATTTTGAAAAATTCAATGGCAATGTGCGGTTGGATTATCAGCTTTCTTCCAGGTGGACAATCGGTACACAGGCTATGATTATGGGTGGTCCTTCCAATTTAGCAAACGAACCTTACAGTTATGTATATGATTATACTACCGGTGAGAAGATACGTGCGCTGGAAAACGTGAGTCCTTCCAACCTGGATCCCGCTATTAAGTCCCTGAATCTTTACAATGAATTTAAGATGGATACATCAGGAAGAAAACTGACTGTGAACATGGACTATTTTAATTTTAGCAATTCCGATCGTAAACAGTATAAAGGAACTTCTGTTATGGCAGATCCTTTTTCCAGTCAGTATTTTGAAGGCGTAAACATCAATGATCAAAACATAACCAATCTGTCTGCTAAACTGGACATTGATTTTCCGGTGAAATGGATGAACCTGAGTTTTGGCAGCAAACTATCAAACTCCGTATCCGGAAATGATATTTCTGCATTCAACAGTGGCGTAGTGGATGTGGTACAACCGGATTATAAACTGAGTGAAAGTAAATTCAAATACAAGGAAAATGTGGAAGCTGTTTATGTCTCTGCAAATAAAAAATTCAATGAAAAATGGCAGGCTCAATTGGGTGCAAGGGTAGAAGCAACGCAAACAGAGACTTTTTCTGAAAATTTAAATTTATTTTCCGGCAGAAACTACATTAAGCTTTTTCCAACTGCATATGTTATCTATTCCATCAATGAAAATTCATCGTTTACATTAAATTACAGCAGACGGATCAACCGGCCCGGATTTCATGATTTGAATCCCAACACCTATTTTCTGAATCCTTTCCAGATAATTGAAGGCAATCCGTTTTTACAACCTGCTTTTGTTGACAATGCAGAATTGGTTCATGCCTATAAACAATTACAAAGCAAAATTTATTTCAGCTATGAGGATAACATGTTTGCACAACTTCCGGTCCCGGATCCTTCTACAAGTTTTATCCGCTATGTGAATGAAAATTATTACACGACAAAACGAGTGGGTATTTCAGAAAGCTACCTGTTTGATAAAGTGAAGTGGTGGACCAGTAACAATGAAATTAACTTTAATTATACTGCTGCTGTTTCAAGTGTTGCCATTGCAAAGGGAGCCAAGGGGTTTAATTCAAGAATTTTCACAAGCAATGATTTTACATTGAATTCCGCTAAAACATTCGTTTTCAATCTTAGTTACTGGTACAACTTCAGAGGTGTTGATGGTATTTTTGAAAATCTGCCCCAACACATGCTTTCTGCGGCTTTTCAATACTTAATGCTGGATAAGAACCTGAAATTGGTAGCAAGAGTGAACGATCCGTTCAGAACAGCAAAAGACAGGACAGAAACGACCGTTAATGGGGTCTATCAAAAAGGAACCTATTATAATGACAGTCAGTCGGTTCAGTTAGCGGTTTCCTATAAATTCGGAAACACAACCATAAAAGTGAAACAACGAGAAACAGGCAATGAAGAGGAGCGAAAAAGAACAGGAAATTAGTGATGAACTGCCGGTTTTCCACAGCGCTCTCATTTATTCCGGATAATTCAGGGACACCGGTAGATTTTTAGCGTTTAATAAATCTGGTCTTCTTTTGTTTACCGGCAGGCTTATCAGAAGCTATTTCATCCCTTATAGTACAATAAAATAATAATTAGTGAAGAATTAATTAGCTGGTAAGGAATAAAAGACTATATTTGTATACTTCTTACGAAGATTGTATCACAATCTGTTTGTAATCACTCATTGCAATTCGATAATTTACACTTTTCTTTAGCGGCAACAGGAACACTCTTAAGAGAGCTTAATTAATTTATTTTAGATAATCGCGCATTCTATCAATCAATCATTTTAATACAAAAAGTAATAATTTAATAAATAATAAACCCGCTTACTCTGGTAAGCAAAAAAGAAAAAACATGAATAAAGGAACAGTAAAATTTTTTAACGAGGCCAAAGGTTTTGGATTTATCACAGGAGAAAACGGACAAGATATATTTGTTCACGTTAGTGCTTTGAAAGAAGAGATACGTGAAAATGATCAGGTGACTTATGACACTGAAGAAGGTAAAAGAGGTCTGAACGCAATCAACGTAGTGTTGATTTAACCGTTAGTCTAAAAAACAATTAAAAAGAGGCTGTCTCAGAAGTGAGACAGCTTTTTTATTTTCATACTTCTTGCCGATCAATTAACGGAACGCTGTTAAAAAACGAGATTGTATCCTTGCGTAGACTCTTTTTCATTTACAAATAAACAGCTATGACGATCAATGCTCAGAGAAAATTCTATATTTCCAAGAACCATGGGATCGTTCATTAAACAAGACTGTTGCCATGGATTACTGCTTTATTGTTTTTAAAACAATTCAGATTCTCTACAGTGGTATCAGCAATATTTTTTAACGCGGTATCAGTAAGGAATGCCTGATGGCTTGTAATAAGTACATTTCTGAATGTCATTAAACGGGCGATTACATCATCCTGAAGTATATCTTCGGAATGATCTTCAAAAAATAATCCTTCCTCTTCTTCATATACATCTATACCCAGGTAACCAATATGTTTACTTTTAAGTGCTTTGATAATATCGCCGGTATTGATAAGTTTTCCCCGGCTGGTATTGATAAGCATAACATTTTCTTTCATTTTATTCAGACTGGATTCATTGATCATATATTTTGTTTCGGCATTCAGCGGTACATGCAGTGTAATGATATCCGATAGGGCGTAAAGATCATCAAGTGTAGTATATTCTACCTGGTACAGTGCTTTTAGTTTGTCATCCTGTGTAATGTCGTATGCAAGTATTTTGCATCCAAATCCATTTAATATTTTTGCAACCACAGCACCGATTTTTCCTGTTCCGATGATGCCGGCCGTTTTACCATTCATGTCAAAACCGGTAAGACCATCGAGGGAAAAGTTGTGTTCCAGTATACGGAAGTGCGAACGTATTAATTTCCTGTTGAGTGCAAGCATGAGGGCAATGGCATGTTCTGCCACTGCATAAGGAGAATATCCGGCAACACGGGCTGCCTTCATGTTCAGCTTTTTTACTTCATCCAGGTTTACATGATTGAACCCTGCAGAACGCAGTGCCAGGTAGTTCACACCTGACGCATTCAGTTTTTGCAGAACGGGTGCAGAAGCATTGTCTCCTACAAAAATAGAAACAGCCTCACATCCTTTCGCCAGGTTAATGGTTTCCATAGAGAGTGCCGTATTGATGTATTTAAAATTATGCTGACCATTATTGGCTTTTTCAAGGTATGTCTTTTCAAAATGGTGGGTGCTGAAAACTGCTACATTCATATGATTGATTTTTTAATTTGTTAATGATCATGTCCGGAATCTCTGGTTCATTACTTTCATGTGGAATACTGTTGCAGGTTATTATATCCCTTGCCTCATTCCATCAGGTTTCTGAAAGCATTGACTTTTAATCCATGTGTGTGATTACCTTTCATCTGCTTCTGCAAAGCAATCAGATGGTTTATATCTTAGCTCTATTCATTAACGAATGGTTACCAGTTGATTTAACTTAGGGATAGCAGCATTCCATTCGTACACTTCTTTGATTTTGTTTCTTAAACCAACAGAGCCTTCGTGTTCCCCATGCACAATAAATATTTTTGCCGGACTTGAGCTCAGTTTTGAAAGCCAGTCAGTCAATCCATGCTGATCTGCATGTGAAGATAGTCCTTGTATAGTTTCGATGTTTGCTCTTACCGGAAAATATTTTCCGAACAGTTTGATTTCTTTTGCTCCATCCAGCAAAGCCCGTCCTCTTGTCCCTTCTGCCTGGTATCCGGCTAATAAAATAGTGGCATCCGGTTTTCCAAGGTATTGTACCAAATAGGTCAACACCCTGCCACCGGAAACCATCCCGCTTCCGGCAATGATTATTTTTGATTGCTGTAAAGCTGCCAGCTTGTATGTTTCCTGTATGGTACGGATCAGTCGGATATCTTTAAAAATTTCTTTGCATTCAGCCTCTGAAAGTTTATGCCATGTGGGATTGTTCCGGAATACATCCAGTACGCTATTTCCCATCGGACTATCCATATATACCGGAACCCCGGGTATTGCGCCTTTTTTCCTAAGCTTCCACAATAGGTACATCAATGTTTGTGTACGCTCCACGGCAAAGCTCGGTATGATAATGGTTCCCTGGTTTGCAATACTTTTGTTAATGACGGATGCAAGCCGTTCTTCCGCATTTTTGGGATGTATCCGGTTTCCGTAAGTAGATTCAATAAACAGTATATCTGCTTTTTCAGGTTTTTGCGGAGGATGCATGAGGACATCATCTTCCCTTCCTATATCACCTGAAAACACAATTATTCTGTTCCTGATTTTCAATTCAATGAATGTTGCTCCAATGATATGACCATTGTAACGGAAACGACAAACTGTATTTTTTGCCAATGGTATCCATTTGTCAAGTGCCTGCGGGCGAAACAAAGGCAATGTGTTTTCTACATCCTTACAATCATACAAAGGTTTTGCAGGTCTGTGTCTGGAATAACCTTCCGCATTGGCTCTCTCTGCATCTTCTTCCTGTACCCGGGCGCTGTCTTCCAGAATTATTTTTGCAATTTCAAGTGTTGGCTTTGTACCCCAAATCTCTCCTTTAAAACCTTCTTTTACCAGGCGGGGTAAAAAACCGGTGTGATCGAGGTGGCCGTCTGTAAGCAATACAACATCTCCTTTAGAGGCATCAATCGGCAATGTAGTCCAGTTCAGTGAACGCAGCTCTTTTAAACCTTGGAACAATCCACAGTCTACCATGATATTTTTATAGGGTGTCTGGATAAAATATTTTGAACCGGTTACTGTTCCGGCAGCTCCGAGGAACTGGATCTTTATTTCTGATGGTGTAGACATAGGATGCGGAAAATTTATGAATTATAATTTAACTGTTGTCTTTTTTCAGGATTTGTTAAATGCCTGCATAACTGGTGTGTTTCCTGTAAAACAATAGCTATACGTGAGGATTTAACACCTGTTTGTTCCAGTAACTTTTCATTGTTGAGCAGCTCCTTACATAAAACTATTTTACGGTCGAGCAAACGCTGCTTTTCTGTTTTGGTTAAAGAGGTTAAACAGGTAACAGGATATAATCCCAGTGTATCAATTTGATCTTTTAAACTTCCCTTAACAGGATAATCCCAGCCTAACAGCTTTAATCCGGCACAAGTTCCATATTGAATGGCATCTGCTGAAAACCGGGTATTGGTGACTACCCAGCCCTGGTAGGATTTGCTTCCTTCATTGGGAGATTTAAGCCATTGTGCTTCCACATCCTTAAACCTGGCCTGTATGTATAAGGGAATTTTTACATCGGAGAATGTTCCGGGCTGATTGTGGTATTTACACTCAATCATTAATTGCCGGTGATCCAACCGGGCAATTACATCAATTTCATGTTGTACACATTGACCTGTTACAATTACTCCAACCTGTACGTCATATCCCTGGAAGCGCAGGATCTCGCCAATGAATTTTTCAAAAGGATAGCCGGATGGTCCCAGCTCCATAATAGCCCGTTTAAGATGATATTTTGCAGCCAGGTGACGGGAGCTTTCTTTCAGCAGGCTGAATGCAAGACGGTAGATTTTCTTAGTAGAAATGCCCTCGTAGAGTTTAGGAGCAATCTCATCCATGATATCTGCTATTTGCACTTCGCTTGCGCCGGCACGTTCCAGCGAGGTGCTGAGTTTTTCTTCAGAAAATTTTGCAGTTTCTCCTGATGCTTTTGTTATAAATAAATCCTTTTTCATTTTCTGAAAATTGTTTTTAATTCTTTTGTATCAGCCTTTTGTTAAGTTTACAAATGGGATACGCTTAATTATTTCAGTACCAAATATACATTAATGCCGTACCCTCCAGTAAGTTTATAAATGGATATACTTAATTATTGCCAAACTTAGGAAAGTTGATTTTAAGCAAAAATGATTGTTCTTTTGATCATACCTGACGAAAGTCAGTTTTATAGAAAAAAAATTCCGTCAGAGCAACTGACGGATAAAGGTTACTGTTCCAACGATAAATATAAGAATCAGCACCCCGTATTTAAACTGTTCCGGGGTAAAGTTGTTTACTATTTTTTTGCCTGTCCATGTTCCGGCAATACTTACTCCAAACAACAGGGGAACCAGGTAAAGATCATGCTTATGCATGTATCCGTTAGAAAAATAAACAATACTCCGGCTGAAATCTATTCCTAAATCAATAATAGCCGAAGTCGCAATAAATATCTCTTTTTGAAGATCAAATGCTGCTAATGTTAAGCCACGGATAGCGCCTCCTGTGCCTAATAATCCTGTTGTTATACCAGACAAAGCTCCGCCGGCCAAAGAATTGAATAATGTCGGTTTAACCACTAAATTTTTAAAGAGCATCAATATCAGACTGATTGCGATCAGAAAAACAGAGAGCAGAATTTCAAGTAATCGGTGATCAAAGAATCTGCTTAGAAATGCCCCTAAAATCACAAACAGAACAGCAGGGATCCCAATAGTCATTACCAGTTTTTTGTCGAATCCTTTTCTGAATAAGGCTATTTTTGAAACATTGCTTGACAGATGAAATAAAGCTGTAACTCCAAGAACGGAATGAAAATCCAGAAAGAAACCTGCTATCGGCACAAAAAACAGTGAAGATCCGAAACCGCCAACAGTGCCTAAGATTTCCGCTAATAGTGCCAATAGTATAAAATAGGGTAGATGATCCATAATAAATAATAGTCATTTTAATTTTTAGCCGGTCTTTTCTTTTGCTTTCTGAAATACTTTTTAAACAGCCAGTTTGCTAAGAGCTTCTCCCTGTCGGTTTTGTTTTTCCAACGTCCAGGCATCCGTAAGCGTAGTGCCCAGCCATACTTTACCTGATTTTCTGTACAACTGTATTTGCAATCCATACACATCACTGAACTGTTGTTCCAGATCTGCTACTGTCATATCGGATGTTATGGTAACATGACCTTTCTTGTGAACAGTTCTGCATTCACCCAATGTGGTACTGTCTGGCTTTACCGGTTTTTTAGAAGAAGATTCCCCCTGTTTACTCTCCCTGGAAAAAAATTCAATTTTTAAATAAGGAAATAGGGTGTTAAACTCTTCTTGTATGGCAAAAATCTTTCTGCGGTCGTTGATGATAATTTTCATATTTACGGTGTTTAGATAATTCATTTAATTTTTCCGGATAAGAAGCCGATTAGGAATACAGGGAAAATCAAAGTAGCGGTTGCATCAATTCGCCAGGGCACGGGAGGAGCAAGTAATGGTTATGGCCTTCCGATGCGCGATCTGGTTGATGTATGAATGCATGTTAATTGTTAAGAATAGAGGGAATAGCGTTTTTTTTAGTTACTTTTTTAGCTGTGTTTGGTTGATGGATATGGAATATAAGTAAAGGGATAAGCGTATGGTTAGCTATTTTTTTTGTCCAGCTTGCTTTCCAAAGGGTTTCAGGAAACTTTCTCCTATGCGTTACCATTGAAAGTATATCCGGTTTTTTCTTTTTTACAAAGAGATCCAAACCATTTGCAATATTGGAATCACTGCATACATAGAAAGAAGTATTTTTATACCTGACCTGTTTCCTGATTTTATCAGCCATTTTATGAAGTGTCTCTTCCGCATCAAAAATTAGAAGATCCTGTACATATACAAATGTTATTTCTGCCTGATGGATTTTAGCAAACGAAACTACTTCAGTAACTACCTGCAATCCGTCTTTTTCAAGATCAGTTGCAATTGCTATTTTACTGATTCCTTTAAACCTGGCTTTTGGTGGAACAGCTATTATGGTGCAGGAAGCATTGGTTATCACATGAGAAGTGGTGCTGCCGATTAACGCTCTTGTAAATGCACCCTGTCCGGTAGTTCCCATAATGATCAGGGCAATTTTATTTTGCTTCACATGTTCAATGATATTATCTGAAGCGATACCCGGTTGAACAATCCATTTGGATAGTATACCGGGAAATGCTTTTGACATGGAAGTTACCAGCTTCTTCATTTTTGTTTCGGCTTGCTGCCCGGCTTCGTGCTGGCTATAATATATGCCTGAAAATGGAACGTTCAGGTCTTTTGTCGGATTTTCATACGAATGAAAGAGCGTTATTTTTAATTTTGTTTTTTCAGCATATGCAAATGCATATTTTACCGCATTGAATGCGCTCACTGAAAAATCGGTAGGGACAAGAATTGTTTTCATCGTTTTATTTTAAAGGGATTAGATTATTACCATGAGTAAGTTAAGAGCCACAGCAATGACGGAGCTGATAAGGATGGCTCTCATTGGCATTACGGCCAGGATAAAGGATTCTACCATTGCGGTTGACATAGCGATCACACCTAATTTGAAAATACTTTCATGCATTACAATCGCTGCTGCAATGCCGCTAATGCCGGCCACAACTACCAACAGCATTGGAACAATACCAAAACGGTTGAATTCGGCTTTTTGCCAAAAATTGGAAATGACCTTTGTTGTTGCTGTGTTTACATTTGTTCTGACTCTGTCTGTAGTAACATTTACGTGCTGTGTTTGAATCGTTGTTCCCATGATTACTTCTTTTTAAGATTACTTATTATTTATATGAATTAGGAGCTTATCTCCTGATGCTGTTTCGTTATGCTGAATGATTGTTTCCATAGTGCAATACTTGACAGGACAAAATTAGAGGGCTTGCAGGTATTACTGAATGAGCAGGATCAGAAACGGATATGACTTTTGTCAGTTAAAAAAAAATTAAAAACGGAGCAATCTATCAAACCTGAAGTTTTAATCAATAAGTTAGGATGCAGGTGAGCAGCAGAGGTGAAAGGGAAGGAGGTTAAACTTAGTGCTCTCACCGTTTAAAGAATAAATGAATGGATGAGCTGTCCGAAACCGCTGATGTTTTAATTCACATTAAACCTGATATTAAGTATGGGAAGAAATCTTCTCGTCCTACAGTGTTACTTCCTGATCCGTAGTTTCTTTAATATCTCGGTAGTCATGTTATCGGTAGATGCACCATAACCGTTTACCAGAATACCTTTCGCACCGGATCTGGCTTGAATTGCATATACGGTTGCTTCATCTGCAGGATCCGTGTTTCCTTCGTACCGGTATACTTCTGTAATTTCAAATTCATCGTGGCTGAATTTTTCAGGATGGCAGACAATACAGTTTTCTTCAAGGTTAAAATCCTTTGTGTATCCTTTTTTGCGAAGCTCATTAATGGCTTCGGATACGGTAGCGTAATATGATTTTCTTTTCATAGTAATTAATTTTTTAGTGGACATGGGATGTTTGCATCACAAGGACTTATCAGTAATTTTCGCTATTGCGAAAGTTGAGCAAGTAATTGTACTACAGAGTCCCGATACTCATTTAATTTTTCATTTTGGTCAGCTTATTATAATCAAGTATGGTAATCGTTCCACCGGCTACCTCAATAAATTTATCTTCTTTAAAGTCGCTCAAAGTACGGATAACAGTTTCGGTGGCAGTACCAACAAGGTTTGCGAGATCTTCTCTTGAAACATTCATGCTGAATTTTTGCTCTTCCTCTTTTTTATACTTATCCGAAAGTTTAACCAGTGCTTCAGCAACTCTTCTTCTTACAGAGTTATAAGCCAGCTTTACCAATTGCTTTTCATTTTCACTCACATCATTGGCAAGCATTTCAATAAATTTGCGGGATATTTCGGCATTTTTATAAAGCAGCGAAAAAAAATCTTCTTTCGGGATCATGTATATTTCAGCATCCTCTAATGCTGTAGCCGAGCTGGTATATTTTTCATTCTGCAATAAAGAAATGTATCCGAAAAAATCTCCTTCTTTGTGCAGTTCCGTAATCAATTCCTTTCCAAGTTCGCTGGTCTGGTATGTTTTTACTTTGCCTTTGCTGATAAAGTAAATACCTTTCGGGTAATTGCCTTCTTTATAAATATCATCCTTCTTTTTATAGATGCGAACATCCCGTTCTTCAGAAATTTTTTTTAGTGAATCAATGTTCTTGGCTTCGTTCAGAAAGCTGTTGATACCTTCCAGGTTTTTGGTAAATTCTTTTCGCAGTATATCATTCTTTCTCAGGCGGCTCTCGATAGCGTTAAGCAATTCTACATCATCAAATGGTTTGGTCAGGTAATCATCAGCTCCCATCTCCATTCCTTTTCTCATATCACTCCGCTCTGCTTTTGCAGTTAAAAAGATGAAAGGAATGCCGGATGTTTCCTCATTTTTTGACAGCAGGTGAAGTACACCATGTCCATCCAGTACCGGCATCATAATATCACATATAATCAGGTCGGGCTTTTTTTGCTGAGCAAGTTCCACTCCTTCTTTACCGTTTCTGGCTGTTACAACGTGGTATTGCGCCAGTTTAAGGATTTCTGCGGTGTTTTCCCGTATGTCCTTATTGTCCTCTATAAGCAGTATTTGTTTCATAGTGTTTATTGTGGTATAATGATAGTGAATGTCGTTCCTTTATTTTCCTTGCTTTTAAAACTAACTGAGGCATTCATCAGTTCTGCATATTTTGTTACAATATTCAATCCTAAACCGGTTCCCTGAATGTGCATGGCATTGTGACCCCTGAAAAAACGTTCAAATAAATGTTTTTGATCTTCTTTTGAAATACCTATTCCGTTATCTTTCACCGAAATTTTAACGGCAGATGATGATACCTGCGTTTTCACTTCAATAAGGCCGCCTTCAGGTGAGAATTTAACAGCGTTTGAAATCAGGTTAAACAATACGTTTTTTAACAGCTTTTTATCAAAGGAAGCTGTTTCATCACCTGAATGCTGATAAATCAGGTTTTGTCCGTCGGTAGCCATTGTTTTCATTTCTGCTATAATATCTGTAATAAAGGCTTTCATATTCATTTGTTCCGGCAGGTATTCAACTTTACCTTCTTCGAATTTGCTCACCGACAGAAAATCGTTCAGAATATCAGTAAGGTTATTAATGGATGTTTTTATCTTACTTACATGCTTTCTGCGGTTCTCTGTGTCATTCTGATCTGCATATTTGTTTACGAGCGATAAGGAAGACATCATTGTTGTAAGCGGTGTACGGAACTCGTGTGATGCCATTGATACAAATCTTGATTTAAGTTCATTCAATTCCCGTTCTTTTTCCAGGGCATTGTGCAGGTCTTTTTTAGTTTCCTCCAATTCCTGGATAGCCTCTTCCAGGATCAATGTCCTGTTTTTTACTTGTGTTTCCAGTTCTGCAGAGTAGTTTTTCAGCTTTTCCTCCGCTTGTTTCCTTACGGTAATATCCACAATAAAGGCAATTACAAATTTACCTTCAGGAGTAGAATAGGGGCTTAGACTGATCTCAACAGGCAACTCTGTACCATCCTTTTTCAGACCATATAATTCCATTCCGGCACCCATTGAGCGGGCATGGGGGTTATGGTTAAATTTATCCCTGTGATCCGTATGCCTGGCTGAAAGTCTTCTGGGAACCAAAACCTCTATTTTTTTACCAATCAGCTCGTTTCTGTCGTATCCAAAGAGGTTTTCAGCGCTAGGGTTGATTCGGGTGATCTCTCCTTTGTCGTTAGCCACCAAAATACCTTCGGTGGCGTATAGAAAGAGTGCATCAATACCTTCTTTACCTTCCATTATATTACTTAAGATTGGTTTCATGGCAAATTTAGGTATTTTGACGAGGAGCAAAAGTAAAATGATTGATTTAAGTAAATATGACAGAAGTCATATCCGTTTCTGACCTCACTCATCAAATCAAAGCGTGATACAAATCATCTTTGTATAAAATAAATCCCTAACATTATTTAATCATGAACATCATTATACACGACAGCAACAGTCTTCAGGAAATTCAAAAAACTTTTAATGAACACTTTCCATACCTTAAACTGGAATTTTTTAATTTAGATCCTGCAAAGGAAAAAAATTTTTCAAGGGAGAACATGATTACTGATACGCACAAAACACTGGCTGATGTGCGTCATATTCACAGGAACGGTTATATAAGTATTAATGGTCATCAGAAAGTAAGCACACTGGAACAGCATTTTAGCGAGAACTTTGGAATCGATATCCAGGTTTTCAGAAAATCAGGCGATACCTGGCTTCAGACAACTGCTACGGATGAGTGGACACTTGCACGGCAAAATAAAAAAGGCGAAGAAATGAATCAAATCACCAATAGCGAAACTGCCGCCGGAGATAATATATACGAACAACAATAATTATATACTTATAAAAACATAAACGATGAAAACAATTCTTGTACCTACCGACTTTTCAGTAGCAGCCACTAATGCCGTCGAATACGCCATTAACCTTGCAAAGGATATAAAAGCAGAAGTGCTTTTATTGCATGTGTATCATGTTCCGGTTCCGTTAACAACGGAAGTTCCGGTAATGGTCATCAGCCCTGAAGAACTTCAGAAAAATTGCGAAACACAGTTGAAAAAAGAAGTGGCACACCTGAAGAAAAAAACAAATGTAGAAATAAAATACCTGGCAAAAATGGGACTGGCGGTTGATGAGATACTGGAAGAAGAAAAGAATGCCGGTTTAATTGTAATGGGTATGAGAGGCGCAGGCAAGTTAAGCGAAGTACTGATCGGAAGCATTACTACAGCCACATTGAGAAAAGCAAAAACACCTGTTCTCGTGATACCGGAAAAGGCAACTTACAAAACTCCTGAAAAAATTGTGTTTGCCTGTGATTATGATCCTGCAACAGATACGCATACACTGGATGCCCTGAAAGATTTAATGAAAACATTTAACTCCAA
>CAZMRM010000024.1:0-17397 GCA_964568515.1 uncultured Chitinophaga sp.
TCAAGTCGTATATTATATCCACAAGTAGGCGTATCTATTGCCGAGGTATATAATTTCCAGGTTCCTGATTTGGAGGTTACCCCTGTTGGTAAACTGATAGAAGAAACAGGAAGACCATCTATTTCGATAGAGGTACCCGGTTTAGCAGGGGTCATATAGATGTTAAAACTGCTTAAATGTTCATCATAAATGGAATAGGTTCCTTCTAATGTATCACCAGGTTTGAAATCGATGCCACAATTACCTCCACCATTTGTAATGTCTATTGCTACATCAGGGGCTTTTTTGTCTACTCTGAAAATAACTTCATTTCCATTGTGCAATATACCAAACACATCCTTTGCCTCAATGGAGATTTTATATTTACCTTCTATTGCCGGATAAAAGGAAGCTAATAATCCTCCAACGATATTGTTTCCTCCAACACCCAGATAGTCATACCAGCCTTCAGAATCAGGGATCAGAGTATGGGAAGTGATTACTCCATTCAGATCTGTATCAATATTCTGAGAAGTATTTAATGTTCCTTTTGCACCACCCGGTTCTGTTATATGAAATCTGTACTTCATATTTGAAATAAGATTAAAAATATGGCCAATAATATCGATTCTACCATCAAATGGACTTTCTTTTGCTCCCGGCAAGGAGGAAGAGCCTCCAGAAGTAGTGGCTAAACCACTAAGAGAATCAATATCAGTGATTACCATTCCACCAAACTTTTCAATAAAAGGTAGTGTTATTCCAGGGGTTACGCCTTTCGGCAATGGTTTAATTTCCACGATGGCTTCTTCCCAGTCACCCCAATGAGAAGTATGATTGGGAGCAAAAGGAGGTGGTGGAACATTCCAGGATAAAATCGCTTTTACTTTTGCTTTTCCAACAGTGCACCATTCTTTTCTGTATTTTTCAATGTTTACAGGCAATGATACATCATAGGTCAAATTTCTTTTGATGATACCTGGTATATCATGAACTCCCACAGAAGCTGTTCCCATATAAATCCATCCTGCTCCAAAATCCATATAAAAAGCAACAAATTCTTTACTCCCTTTTGTACAAAGTCCACCTGAATAACCCGAATCGCGTTTAATTTCAACCACAGCATGTAATGCATTTTGATCTTTGTTTAAACTTACGCAATGCACTTCTTCATAGCTTGTATTAAAAACAGGCTTATAAATAAAGTCATTCACCTTTCCCCAGTCTATGCCCAAGTTACTTAATTCAAGAGGCAATTGAGCGGCAGATAAGTTCAATGATAACTTATCAATGGTTGAATACAAAATGCGGTGATCTTCTACCTCTCTTCCGTAAATTTTCTTCAGATCAACTATAGAAAGTTCTGCTGCTTCTCCGCCTGAAAGCTTTTTTAACTGAGGATTCTTTTCTTCGAATACTGAAACAAGTTTAGATTCATTTAATTTGCTGCTTAACTGTTTGTCTTTTATTGTTAAGTCCATAAAATGAGTAAACAGACAGAACCAATCTTTCCTAGGTGCAATTTGTACATTTGCTTCTTTTATATCTCCCCAGATAACATTTGTATTCGGATGATTGGCAGGTGGCATTAAATTCCATGATAAGATTGCTCTTACTCTTGGCAGAACCGGGGCCTTATCACAGCAATGTTTAATTTTAGGATCTATTTTCAATTCTACATCATAATACAAATCATCATCAAAACCATGATCGTAAACTCCTAAGCTTACAACACCTTCGTCTATCCAGTTTCCATTGTTATTGTAATCAACATAAAACCTCACATACTCTTTGCTCCCACCCTGACAAGGTGTTCCCAGATATCCTGAAGCTCTCTTTACCACAACAACCGCATTTAATTTTTCAGTAACGGGGTCATAGCTGATGCATCCTAATTCTTCATAATATGTTTTTTGTTTAATTATATAAACCGGTTTGTAAATTTTATTAAGACCAATATCCGGTATAGTGCCGAAATAATTGGGATTCTGCAATAAATGCAAATGTGTATGTTTTCTTATGCTGAGAAGTTCTTCAGCGTTTTCATCTAATTTCATGACGATTCATTTTAGAATGTTGCCTACTCTATTGTATGGATTTTCGGTATGTTCCTTTTATTACTTCACTAATTTTTTTGATTTGATTTGCTCCCTGTATGTTTTATAAAAAACCTGAGCATCATTGTATAGCAAGGGATATAATCGTTCAATAGAAACCTCTTCTTTTAAAGAATATCCATTGTATTTAGAAAAATATTTATTCCCCTCAGAAGTTTTTACACTATATATGAATGCTTGTATATTTGGTATTTCATATAATATAACCCCTTCAATCGGGGTGTTATCCCGAGCACTTAATATTTCATCCAGATCATTCGTTATAGCGGCATCAGCCAAGCCCGTAACCGTCCAGCCTTTATCGGAATTAGCTGTTCTTATAACCGTCACAACATTTTTATCAACACTAAGTGTATTAATATTACTTCTTGCATCTGTTCTGAATTGATTCAGATCAGAGATCCTTTCTTGTTTCAGTACTTGATCAAAATCGATCTCTAAATGTTTTACTGAAATTCCCGGTTGTGCTTTTTCCAATAACTCCGGATTAATAGTTAGTTGGATCTCTGAGCTGGAGCGTAATATACTCAACAAGTCGCCTTTCCCTTTTAAAACAGCTTCGTCCTGTGTTTTAAAATAAGATGTAGAATTATCAGTGTTCGTTGAGGTTCCGTCTTCACGGTTGCAGGAACTGATTGTTAAAACAATTATTAACCCCGCTATATAATTTATTATTTTCATTTTAATTTTTTTTGAGTTTTCTATTATTATTTTTTGGCTATGTTGTAAAAGGTATCCCAATGTGTCACCGAACCTGCAGGATCTGCATATTCTTCATATGTTATTAATCGTTCAGAGCCATAGCATGGAGACCAAGGATCATTCAGCACAAGATAATTTGTTCCTCCGACAGTTACATATCCCTTTATTACAAGCACATGCCCCACTCCTGTTCCTCCATATGCATAAGCCATCGGTTTCTTTGAACAAAAAATTTGTTTTTTTAAGGTTGATAAGCTGAGCGGCGTTTCACTTTCACTAAATTTTAACCCGACAAAGTCAAGTTCAAGCCAGCCGGGATGATTACAATCAGCTGTTTTAGGGCAAGGCGAATTGTTATTTTCATATGTGCAGCAATTGGATTTTCCAAAACGGTGGTTAGCAAGATCACATTGCGTAACTGCTATTCCGAAGTGTTGTGCCAGCATTTGAGTAGTGGCTGCCCAGCACCAATTATTTGTTTCCTGCGGCCTTAAAGTATTGGGTACATTTCCAATAATCTCAGGCTTGCAGCATCCCGTGAAAAATACGAGTCCATATGCTAAGACGAATGTTATTAATAATATTTCAAATCTATTTTTCATTTTTTATATTTTTTGTTTGACCTGATGATTTAAGGACATCAGGATAATCCTTTTTGATTTGGTTTCAGCTGATTTAATCAATAATTTCTGATACAAAGATTGTTTGAAAACGAAAGTTAATCAAGAGGAAGAAAGAGGAATTATCAAAAGAAAATATGGATTATAGCTCAGGGGTTTTTCCTGTGCTTTGAAAGGATTTTATCCTGATTTTAAAATTAAAATATCACCTCTACAAAGCAATAAAGTAAAGCATTACAGACATTATTGTAATTTCATTTTCCAATTTTGAAACAGGCAGGATTCATATAATACAACAAATTAATTGTAATATTGAAATAAATTTCAAACCCAAACAATCATGAAAACAAAAACTTACTTCAGCCTTTCGGCCGCATTTTTTCTTTTACTTTCAATTTCATGTCAAAACCAATCCAATCAAAATGATAATAAGAGTGCGGAGCCGTTATTAAACCTTGATAAAGAGCAAAAAAGAATGGATCCTACTATTCAGGAGTTTAAATATACGATCCCTTTAGATGCAGTAAAAGAAATGATCAATACTTATGAAACAGAGCGTGTGTCATTGATTAACAATAATTCCCAGCTTCGAAAAAGCTATGGTGACAATTTTGTTGATTCCAAAAACGGATGGGTATCTCTAAATGATCTGATAAGCTTTATTGATGAAGTAAAAGCCGATGCTAAAAATAAAGGAATTGACACAAAAGACCTGGGTATCCGCCTGTATTATACTGTTTATCCTCAGGAAAAGGAAGGAGAATCAGAATATTTTAAAAACCTAGAAAAGGAATATAGAAGTAAACAAACCTTTTTACTGCTACCTACTTATCATGATCCGCGTTCCAATTCAGAAAAAGATGTGCTTTCTGCACCTTCCAACATTGCAGGCAAAGGTGCACAACAATTTGGTGCCCCAAGTGCTCAGACATGTATTGCTTTAAATCACATGGCATTATGTCCACCAGCTTGTCCAAATTAATTATTAAACAAGTAACAACTAAAAATATTCGGAAATGAGTTTTTGGATCTTCATAGGGATACTGGTATTAGTTTCGGCTATTACAACCAGTGTTATTTTTTATAAAACTCTTAAAGCAAATAATCTAAAATCATTTCCCTATTTTTTATTTTTCGTACTGGCGGGCGAAATAACAGGAATATTACTTGCAAGAATATACCATACGAACATCGTATTTTATAATATTTTTACAAGTGTCCAGATAATTTATTATTTGTATCTGATACAAAGTAGCATTCTCTCTAAAATTGCAAAAAAAATAATTGCTGTTTGTATTGCTGTCTTTACTCTTATTTCCATTATTAATTGCTTGTATGTTCAAAATATTAATACAGAATTAATAAGTTATACATTCAGCATTGGAAGTTTATTCATCACCTTAAGTGCCATGTTCTTTTTTTACGAGTTATTACATTCTAATCAAATCGAGAGTTATACAACTTATCTTCAGTTTTGGATTGTATTAGGCCTTTTTATTTTTTATACCTGTAATATTCCCTATATGTCGGTGTACAATTACTTATCAGTAAATTACACGAATATCATGAACGCTTATTACAAGATCATTGAAATTTTAGCCTATATCATGTATGTGTTTTTTATAATTGGTTTCATATGCAGCAGCAGGAGGAAGTAGCGTTTGCCCTAATCATAGGGACTGTTTTGTTTCTATTTCTTTGTATTTGTCTTCTACTTGTGTTTATTTTGTTTAAAAACAGTAAAAAAAGGCATGTAGCAGAAAAGAAGAGACTTGAACTGGCCTATAAGCATGAGATGGCCAACATTACAATTGAGATCCAGGAACAAATTTTAGCACAGATCAGCAGAGAATTACACGACAATATAGGACAGCTTTTAACAGTAGCCAAAATTCATTTAAATACTGTCGTAAAACATCCGGATAAAAGAACAAATGAAAAACTCCAGGAGACAAATAATGTAGTGGATATGGCTATTTCGGAATTAAAGATTTTATCCAAAATGCCAAGTACGGATAAAATTAAACAGTTTAGCCTCCTAAATGCCTTAATTTTGGAGGTGGAACGTATTAATAAGTTAGAATACGTTAAAACAATTTTAATGATTAAAGGAGAAATTGTACCTTTTAGCGCTGATACCAAAATTATTATTTTTAGGATCATACAAGAATTTATAAATAATACAATGAAATATGCTTCGGCATCTGAATTAAATATTATTTTGAATTATGATAATGATAACTTTGTGTTGGATTTATCAGATAACGGAAAAGGATTTGACATGACCAGTAAATTGAATTCTGGTAATGGAATATCCAATATAAAAAATAGGGCGAGGTTAATTGATGCGGATTGTATATACAAATCAGGTATTGAGGGAACCAGCTTAAAACTAACGATTAATAACTACAAATCATTGCTATGAAACCATCTATTATTATTGTCGACGACCACAAGCTTGTATCAAAGGCGATAGCTGAACTCATAGAAGGATTTTCAACGTATGAAATACTGTTTGATCTAAACAACGGTAAGGAACTTCTGGAAAAAATAAAAAACAAAAAAAACATTCCTGATATTGTATTATTAGACATTAATACACCCATCATGAATGGTTTTGAAACCATGAAAGTGCTGAATGCAGAATATCCTCAAATTAAAGTGTTGGCGCTTTCCATGAATGATGATGAAGAAACGATCATCAAAATAATTAAGTTAGGAGCATGTGGTTATATTTCAAAATTAATTGATGATGAAGAATTAAAATTGGCACTTGATACGGTAATCGAAAAAGGATTTTACTACACCGAGCACGTAACTAATTTTCTGGTCCACAGTTTAAAATCCGATGATCAGAAAGTTGAAAAAATTAAGTTTTCTGATCGTGAAAAAGAGATGCTAAAATTAATTTGCACAGAATTAACCTATAAAGAAATAGCCGATAAAATGTTTTTAAGTCCTAAAACCATTGATGGATATAGAGATGCGCTTTTCCATAAAATTGGTGTAAAGACCCGTGTTGGATTAGCCATTTATGCAATAAAAAATAATTATTACAAAATCTAATATATAAAAGAGTACTTAAATAAAAAAAGAGGTGATTGTTCACCTCTTTTTTTATTCAAAATATTGTCTCATTCTTTCAAAGAAGCCCTTGTCCTTTTTACCTGGATTTGGTTTAAAATTCTCAGAATTTCTTAACTCTTCCAATGTTTTCTTTTCTTCTTTTGTCAAATTCTGCGGTGTCCAAACATTGATGTTTACTAAAATATCACCACGTGAGTAACTATTAATATCCGGTAGTCCCTTACCCTTCAAGCGCAATACTTTTCCGCTGTGTGTTCCCTGATCTATTTTTATTTTTGCTTTTCCATCAATAGTTGGTACCTCGATATGCGTTCCAAGTGATGCATCAATAAAACTGATGTAATGATCATAAAACAAGTTCATACCATCTCTTTTCAAATGTTCATGTTCAACTTCTTCAATTACAATAATCAAATCTCCAGGCACACCTCCACGTGCTCCCATGTTTCCTTTTCCATTCACTGAAAGTTGCATTCCTTCGGCTACACCAGCAGGAATATTGATGTTGATCACTTCTTCATCGCGAACGATACCATCTCCATGGCAACTGGTACATTTATCAGAAATCGTTTGCCCTTCTCCGCCACAGGATGGACAGGTACTGGTGGTCTGCATTGCTCCCAGTATCGTATTTGTAACGCGTGTTACCTGGCCCGTTCCCCGACAAGTACTACAGGTACTAAAAGAAGAACCATTTTTAGCGCCGCTTCCGCTGCAGGTTTTACAGGCAATGTATTTATTAACTTTAATTTTTTTCTCAACACCATTTGCCACTTCTTCAAGGGTCATTTTCACTTTTACCCTAAGATTGGAACCTCGGTTTACGCGTCTTCCTCCTCTGCTTCCGCCGAAACCACTTCCAAAATGTCCTCCGAAAATATCACCGAACTGGCTAAAGATATCTTCCATATTCATTCCGCCAAAACCACCTCCTCCAAAACCGGCATTGCCGCCTAGTCCAGCATGACCGTATTGATCATATCGTTGTTTTTTTTCTGGGGAACTCAGTATTTCATATGCTTCAGCAGCCTCTTTAAATTTTTCTTCGGCAACTTTATCACCAGGATTCTTATCCGGATGAAATTTAATTGCCATTTTACGATATGCTTTTTTTATTTCATCAGCACTCGCACTTTTTGATATTTCTAAAATCTCGTAATAATCCCGCTTGCTCATTTTAAGTTATTGAAAATCGTATATATCCTACACCTTTTTCATAGGTGAATTGTTTCTAATAATAGCTTAGGTCTTAATTGCCAATTACAACTTTTGCAAAACGGATAATTTTTCCATTTAACATGTATCCTTTTTCAAGCTCATCCACTACTTTTCCTTTCAAGTCTTCAGATGGTGCCGGTACATTGGTTATTGCTTCTTGAAGATCGGGATTAAAAACTTCGCCTACTGATTTCATTTCGGTAAGTCCTTTTTGATTCAATGTTGATTTAAACTTATTATAAATTAAGTTTATACCGTCATTAATGGCTTTAAGATCGGTAGCTTCAGCATTTGACTTTATGGCACGTTCAAAATCATCAATTACAGGTAACATGCTTTTAAATACATCTTCTCCACCAGCGTCCATAATCTCTTTCTTCTCTTTTGCGGTACGTTTTCTGAAATTATCAAACTCTGAATAGAGACGCGTATATTTATCATTTAATTCAGCGATTTTAGCTTTTAATTCAGCTATTTCAGCCTCTTTTTCACTTAACGGTTCGGTTTCCTGATGAACATTTTCCTGATCCTGTTGATCATTTATTTCGTTTTCGTCTGCCTTCATATTTTTGAATATGTTTTTAAAATTCTTCATTCTTTAATTTATTCGTTGCCGTACTGACAAATTTTTTGCCAGGCAAAGATAAAAGACATTTTGACATATTTGAGCAAAATCAGTAAATACGTGCCTTTTAAAACGTAGCATCGCTTTAATAAACAACAAAACATTTAATAAAATTACCGGAATAAGTGTTTGATAAAATCCTTTATGGACTAAGAATTTGATAAAAAAAACAGGATCGGTTTAGATCCTGTCTTTTATGAGTTGTCATGTAAACCAGCACTTATTTATCTTTAACAAGTTTTTGAAGTGCGGCTTCAAGTCCGGTTCCTCTCAATTCATCACCTTTTGCAACGATGATACCACTTTCATCTATCAAAAATCCGGCTGGAATCCCATTTACCTGGTAGGTAGCCGCAGCAGCAGATTGCCAGCCTTGAAGATCACTTACATGATTGATCCAAACGAAACCATCTTTTGCAATCGCATTCACCCATCTGTCTTTTTCAGTGTCCAGTGAAACACTGTATATGGTGAATCCCTTCGCTTTTTTATTGAATTTAGTATCTTTGAACTTATTATAGTTGGCCACCACATTGGGACTTTCTTTACGACATGGTCCGCACCAGGATGCCCAAAAGTCGATCAATACCACTTTACCTTTTAAGGAAGACAAGGCTATTTTTTTGCCTTGAGGATCAGGGAAATTCAATTCAGGTGCCTTGTTACCTACATTTAATCCGACAACAGCTCCCGATTTTTCTTGTTGAACCTCTTTTTTAGTCTTCACAAAACCAAATGCCAGCAGCGATACTGCTGCAAGCATCAACGCAATATTTACCTTTTTCATGTTGTAAATTTAAAAAAATTGGAAGTTACTTCCTAACAATTTGTGCACCCAATTTTTGAAGCCTTTCATCAATATGTTGGTATCCCCTGTCTATTTGTTCGATGTTATGAATCGTGCTCTTTCCGTTTGCTGAAAGTGCGGCTATTAAAAGCGACACACCGGCACGAATATCAGGTGAAGTCATAGAAATTCCTTTCAGATTGTGTTCCCGGTTCAAACCAATAACGGTAGCTCTGTGAGGATCACATAAAATAATTTGTGCTCCCATATCTATGAGTTTATCGACAAAAAACAAGCGGCTTTCAAACATTTTTTGATGAATAAGCACTGTACCTTTGGCTTGTGTGGCCACTACTAATACGATACTGAGCAAATCAGGTGTAAATCCCGGCCAAATAGCATCGGCAATTGTTAAAATAGAGCCATCAATAAATGTATCTATTTCATACTTTTCCTGAGACGGAATATAAATATCATCGCCTCTTTTTTCCAGTTTAATGCCTAATCGTTGAAATACATCGGGAATAATTCCCAATTCATTAAAAGAAACATTTTTAATGGTTATTTCTGATTGGGTCATAGCAGCCAGACCTATAAAACTACCAACCTCTATCATATCAGGTAACATACGATGCGATGTCCCGTTCAAATATTCAACTCCTTCTATGGTCAGCAAATTTGAGCCTATACCGGAAATTTTGGCTCCCATGCGATTTAACATTTTACAAAGCTGTTGTATATAGGGCTCGCAAGCTGCATTATAAATGGTGGTTGTGCCTTTTGCCAATACAGCAGCCATCAGAATATTTGCTGTTCCTGTTACCGATGCTTCATCCAATAACATATAACAACCTTTTAAATTTTTTGCCTCCACTTTATAGAAATCATTTTCTTCATCATAAATGAATTTCGCTCCTAAATTTTGAAAACCTATAAAATGGGTGTCTAATCGTCTTCTGCCAATTTTATCTCCTCCCGGACGTGGAATATATCCTTTTCCGAATCTTGAAAGCAAAGGACCAACGATCATGATGGATCCGCGCAGACTTCCTCCTTTCTTTTTAAATTCAGAGGAATTTAAATAATCAACATCCACATGATCTGCCTGAAATGTATATTCTTCGTGACCTGTTTTTTCAATTTTAACACCGAGATCCCGTAGCAAATCAATTAATTTATTTACATCTATTATATCAGGAATATTACTAATTACAACTTTTTCGGGAGTGAGCAATACAGCACAAAGTATTTGTAATGCTTCGTTCTTAGCTCCTTGTGGAACGATTTCTCCTTTCAATTTTTTTCCACCAATAATTTCAAATACACTCATTTCAATAGGTTTAAGTTTTGTGACCATGAACTCTATTACGAAATAAGGGTTAAATTGACATTATAAATAGCAACAATTGGTTATTTTACCAACGTTGAATTGTTAATTGTGGTAAATAAAAAAGGGGGGGAGCGAACAATTACAATTCAAATAAAAAGCGCGAAAAGAAATTAATCTTTTCGCGCTTTTACTGATTATTTTATAAAAACATTAAAATTTTCGTTTAAACTTTTGGTTGTTATTGTTGTTATTATTGTGACGAAAATTACCACCATTATTGGATTTCCCGCTATTATTATTTTGTTGTTTCTTTTTATCTCTGTGTTGATTCGTTTGTGCCGCACGTGGTACAAATGCTTGTGTACTTCTCAATGCGGATGCATCTGCAAGTTTTAATGCTCCACCGGACAATTCTTCCAACTGTTTTAATATCACCTCATCGTTCACAGAATCGCGATTCCAGTTTAAATAGGAACGTTTCATTAAATTGGCAATCTGTTCGATCAATACATTTTTTTCTTCTCCTTCCGGATATTCTTTTGCTTTCGCAATAATGCGTTCAACGGTTTTACCATAATGCTTGTAACGTATATCATTACTGGGATATAGCACACGGTCAGGTTTTGTCTGAAAGGTTTCAGCAGTTGGCTTCGGATAAGGCGAATCCACATCCAGTTTAAATTCAGAAATGATAAAAATGTGATCCCATAGTTTATGTTTAAAATCTGTTACATCCCGCAAATGAGGATTGAGTTGTCCCATAACGTCAATAATTGCGCGTGCTACTTTGTTTCGTTCTTCACGATCCGGGACAGTGATCGCAAAATCAATCATTTTCTGAATATTTCTTCCGTATTCGGGAATAATCATTTTAGGAAGGCTTGTATTATAATCCATTCTTGTTTCAGGGCTAGAATTTAAATCTACTGGGTTGGCTTTTATGACCCAAAAGTAAAGGATTTATTGGAATTTAACAATTCTTGTCAGAATATTTATCAGCAGCAAGATCAATCTTTGTTGGAAAAGCCTATATCAGTAGGCCTCTCGACCAATATCTAATATCATACACACTAAAATGGCTTTTTTGGTAATCAATTTTTTTATATAGCAGATATTGTTAAATTTGCAATCAAATAAAAATTCAATATTCCATATGAAAATATTAGTTTGTATCAGTAACGTGCCTGACACTACTACCAAAATCAGCTTTGTAAACAATGATACCGCTTTTAATACAGCAGGCGTTCAATTTGTGATCAATCCTTATGATGAATGGTATGCTTTGGTTCGTGCCTTAGAATTAAAGGAAGCTCAAGGTGGTAATGTTACCATTATACATGTTGGTGGAACCGATAGTGAAGCAACCATCAGAAAAGGACTTGCCATTGGTGCAGACGACGCTGTAAGAATAGACAGCGATCCAAGCGATGCTTTTGCTGTGGCAGAACAAATTGCTGCCTATGCAAAAGATAAAAACTTTGATCTTATTATGGCCGGAAAAGAAACGATAAGTTATAATGGTTCTATGATGGGTGCTATGCTTGCAGAATTACTGAATCTTCCATTTGTTTCGCTTGCAACCAAACTTGATGTTGCAAATAATGTAGCTACAGTAGAACACGATATTGATGGTGGTGTAGAAGTAATTGAATGCCCATTACCATTGGTTCTTTCGGCCAACAAAGGGATGGCAGAAGCTCGTATTCCAAACATGCGTGGAATTATGGCTGCACGTACAAAACCATTACAAGTAGTTGCTGCAGCGGTAGCTGATAAGTTAACAACCATCAGTAATTACACATTGGCAAAAGGCAGAACAAACTGTCAATTTATTGATCCTGCTCATCCGGAACAATTAATTGACTTATTACACAACGAAGCCAAAGCCATATAATAATTAAACATGTAAGCGGATTACCGCATTCATTCATTAAATTTTCAACATATGTCAGTATTAATATATACAGAAATTGCAAAAGGCAAAGTAAAAAAATCCTCGCTGGAGGCTGTTAATTATGGAAGCCGTATTGCAGCCCAATTAAATCTAACTGCTACAGCCGTGATTGCAGGCGATGCGGATGTTAACGATTTAGGCAAAGCAGGTGCTAAAAAGGTACTGAAATTAAAAAATGACAAATTAAACGATTTAAATGGTCAGTATTTAACGGCAGCCATTGAACAAGCTGTAAATGCTGAAGGAGCAACCATTATTATTTTTTCACATGACTTTTCCGGGAAAGAAATCGCACCCCGGCTGGCAGCACGTTTAAAGGCAGGAATAGTTGCAGGAGCTGTTGACAATCCTGTAATATCCGGTGATTCATTCACAGTTAAGAAAAACGTATTTTCGGGAAAAGCCATCGCAAATTACCAGATTCATTCTGCTAAAAAGGTAATTTCTTTATTACCAAATTCTTTTCCTGTAGAATTAAAAGAAGGTAATGCAGAAGTGACTGACTTTGCTGTAAATTTAGATGCTGTGAATTCTCCTGTAAAAGTAAAGGAAGTAAAAAAAGCAACAACAGAACTGAATCTACCAGATGCAGAATTAGTTGTTTCTGCAGGAAGAGGATTGAAAGGTCCAGAAAATTGGGGAATGATCGAAGAGCTTGCAAAAGAACTTGGAGCTGCAACCGCATGTTCGAGACCAGTTGCAGATATGCATTGGAGAGATCACCATGAACATGTCGGGCAAACAGGGGTCGCTATTCGTCCAAACTTGTATATTGCTATTGGAATTTCAGGAGCTATTCAACACCTCGCAGGTGTTAATGGAAGCAAAACTATTGTTGTAATCAATTCTGATAAGGAAGCCCCTTTTTTTAAATCAGCAGATTATGGCATTGTTGGTGATGCATTTGAAGTGGTACCTAAACTAATAAAGGCCGTAAAAGATTTCAAAGCCAATCATAATTAAATTTGAACCAGACCTGTTAAAAAAGATGTCTCACTCCGTGTGATTAAAGATTTATATCCATGGATTCAAAAATAATTCATAGTGAAAAAAGTAAAACTGGAAATTGTAGGATTATCGTATAGTCAAACTCAAACTGGTGCTTATGCACTTGTTTTGGGTGAAGCAAAAGGCAAACGCCGTTTGCCAATTATTATTGGTGGATTTGAGGCACAAGCTATAGCAATTGAACTTGAAAAGATGACTCCAAGTCGTCCATTAACACATGATCTTTTTAAGACATTCGCTGAAGGTTTTAATATATCGGTGAGTGAAGTAATTATCTATAATCTGGTAGAAGGGATATTTTTTGCCAAGCTCATTTGTAATGATGGCGATAAAAATGTGGAAATTGATGCCAGAACTTCCGATGCCATTGCTTTAGCTGTTCGTTTCAGTTGTCCTATCAACACTTATGAATTCATTTTGTCCCAGGCAGGAATCATTTTGGATGACGAGGCGCTTGCAGCAGTAAGCGATACCGGCTCCGAAAGTAAGATTGAAATTGAAGAGACGGATTATTTGAAAAAATCCACAGAAGAACTTAAACAAATGCTTGATACTGCTCTATCCGAAGAAGATTATGAAAAGGCTTCACACATCCGGGATGAATTAAACAATCGTAAAAAATCCTGAATTTGATTCTTGCTTTTATCACTGCATTCATCAATCAAATTTAAATGGAACGCTATACAGGGTTAATTGGTATTATAATTATTTTCTGCGTAGCGTTTTTATTTTCCAATAATGGAAAAGCGGTTAACTATCGGCGCTTATTATCAGTGGCATTTTCTTCAAACTGTTATCGCTGTATTGCTTTTAAAAGTACCCTCTTTTTACACGTTTTTTTCAATGTATCGGAAAAGGGTACGCAAAAACTGGAACAATTCGCTAAGCAAGGAGCTGACTTTGTTTATGGAAAGTGCAGTAAATAGATGCATCAGGAACAACCCAAAATTATTCACAAGCCACAACCGCTTTATTTTTTCTTTAAATGTAACTGCCATAATTATTCTGGTCAGTATTCTTTCCGCTTTACTTTATCATTTAGGGGTTATGCAACGCTTCATCAGCGTAATCGCCAAAATTTATGAATGTATTGATGCGCGTGAGCGTTGCCGAAGCCTTAAGTATAACTTAAAGTGACTATTAGCACAATGAATGTTATTGATGCCATTAGTGAAGGTTCGTGATGGTTTTAAAATAGTAATGATGGCCTGGTCAATGATGGGTATACCAAAATCGGATCTTGCAAATGCAGCAACATTGTTGGGGCAAAAATTAACCGTGAATGAATTTATCGCTTTCAAAAATTTGACTTCTCACACAAGGTTCTGTCTCGACAGAAAAAGGGTTACTAATTGTAAGTATTGCCATTTGTGGCTTTGCCAATTTCGATAGTGTAGGAATGCAACCGGCGGGATTGGTGCACTTGCTCCGAATAGCAGGCTTGGCTATAATCGGGAATGCGGGCACTTTATGTGGTACTTTAGCATCCTACTCTCTGCATCGATAGCCGGAATCTTCCTGTAATTTTTTAAGATTATAATTTATAAATAATTTCTATTCGAAGTTGAATAAAAATTGCTGCTTCTCTTTATATATTTGTGTGGAGACCAGTAACCACCTATCAAACGGGGCAAAACCGAAAAGCCAGACAAGTAGGAGAAATTAAATTCTACTCCAATGAAAACAATTCTTCTCTCCCTATTTTTAGTCCTTATTTATCTACCCTTATCTGCTAAAATCTGGACAATCAGTAATTCCGGAATGACTTTTACGCCCGAACTATTAACGGTGGATCAGGGCGACAGTATTCAATTCGCGATTGGGAGTACTCACAATGTAATTGAAGTAAGTAAAGCCATTTGGGATGTAAATGAAGCTTCTCCTCTATCAGGAGGATTTCAATTGCCTTATGGCGGAGGCATGTTACTTCCTTCCCAATTACCTCCCGGAATACACTATTTTGTATGCTTACCACATGTAACAATGGGAATGAAAGGATCTTTTACTGTATTAGGACCGGCAAGTATCCCATTTACCGGTTCTATTGAAAATACCTTTATCTCCCCTAATCCTGCAACAGACGTCATTATTGCTAAAGCAGGCAGAAATTCGCTTGGCTCCATGTATACCATCATTGATTTGCTTGGAAAAAAAGTGGCAGAAGGGAAACTGGAAAATAATGAGAATCCTATTGAAATTTCCCACCTTCCTCCAGGTGCATATTTTTTTCAAACAGGTTTACATAGAAAAGAAGTGCTTCGTTTTATAAAAGATTAAAAGTAATCCAGGCAATTAAGCAATGATAAACAGAGGTTTCTCCTTACGGTCAACCTCTGTTTATTTTTTATAAGAAAGCGTATATAGCTTTGTTGATATCAAATGAAAAATCCATAGCGGAAATCTACCTTCACTTCAGTAACTTTGTATTATCTTTATTTTCATCCAATATGAAGCAATATCATGATTTAATGCGCCATGTACTGGAGCAGGGGGCAAAAAAAACAGACCGAACCGGAACAGGAACCATAAGTGTTTTTGGCTATCAGATGCGTTTTGATTTACAGGAAGGGTTTCCTATGCTCACCACAAAAAAAATTCATTTAAAATCAATTTTACATGAATTATTATGGTTTTTGAAGGGCGACACAAACATAAAATATTTAAAAGATAATGGCGTCAGCATCTGGGACGAATGGGCAGATGCTGAAGGGAATCTGGGACCTGTCTACGGTTCTCAATGGCGTAGTTGGCCAACCGCGGATGGACGTCACATAGATCAGATCACACAAGTTATTAATCAAATTAAAAATAATCCGGATAGCCGAAGAATGATTGTAAGTGCCTGGAATGTCGGAGAGATAGATAAAATGAAACTTCCTCCCTGCCATGCATTTTTTCAATTCTATGTAGCCGATGGTAAATTAAGTTGTCAGCTATATCAACGAAGTGCTGATATCTTTTTAGGTGTACCTTTTAATATTGCTTCCTATGCCATTTTAACCATGGTGATTGCGCAGGTTTGTAATCTTCAGCCTGGTGATTTTGTGCACACATTGGGCGATGCACATTTATATCTTAATCATGTTGAACAAGCTAAACTTCAGCTGTCACGTGATCTGCGCAAACTTCCGATACTTAAAATAAATCCATCTGTAAAAACCATTTTCGATTTTAAATTTGAGGATTTTACGCTGGAAGGCTATGACCCGCATCCACATATTAAGGCAGCCGTAGCAGTTTAATTTATTTTAACAACATTACCATTTAATGAATATATCGATTATAGTAGCAGCTGGTTCCAATAATGCAATAGGCAAAAATAATTCGCTTATTTGGCATTTACCTGCTGATATGAAATTTTTCAAAGAAAAAACAATCGGTCATTGTATTATTACAGGTAGAAAAAATTATGAGTCGATACCGAAAAAATTCAGACCCTTATCCAACAGAACAAATATCATTATTACCAGACAAGAGAACTATCATGCACCCGGTACAATTATTACTAACTCCTTGCAACAAGCCATTGAAAAAGCAAAAGAAATAAGTGAAAAAGAAATTTTTATCATCGGTGGTGGTGATATTTTCAAACAAAGCCTCCACCTTGTTGATACCATATACTTAACCCGAATTGAACACGCCTTTGATGCAGATGTTTTTTTTCCTGAACTTAACCTGAAGGAGTGGCTAGAGATCTCCAGAATCAAAGGAATAAAGGATGAAAAAAACAAGTATGATTATTCTTTTCTTGTTTTTAAAAGAAAAAAATAGGTATTACCGATACACCACCGTGGCCGGTTTAGAAATATCAAAAGGATTGACCTTTAACCGAAAGCTTATGGAAGGATTGAACTTACCAATTTGCTTATTATCATCCGGTTGATTCGGGTAAAAGCCATAGGTAATTTCAAAACTGGAGGTCAGCAGATTTTCATTCCGAATGAGAAGACCTACTGAATATGCCTGATAC
>CAZMRM010000024.1:17407-18103 GCA_964568515.1 uncultured Chitinophaga sp.
CTGACCGGCAAGCAATTTGTAATCATCTGTCTTTATCATACCAAAGCCAAAGAATGCCACCGGAGCAAATTTAAATCCTATGAAATTGTATGGAGCGTAGGCTACACCTTCCAGATTCAATAATATTTTGCTGCTTCCTAAAAGTGAGCCATTATTAAAACCATATAATTCCTCCGGAAGTAAGGTAATCTTATCATAGGGCTGCTTATTGATCCCCATTAAATACCTGCAATATACAAATTGTCTGAAATGCCATTTATAATTAGTTTTTATCAGATCTGTAAAATAAATAAGACCTAGATTCATGGTGGCATCATTGCTCACATTTTTATTGTAAAAAGTTCCGTACTCTGCTCTTGTCAGGATATACCCAATATTTTCATAATGTTTCCCACGAGCCATTACACAGCCTGTATAATAACGCATTCCAATATCTTCCCGGTTAATCAAACCATATAGAAATTGAAGTGTGATCCCTTCAGGAACATCTTCATTTGCTCCAAACCTGAATATGTATCTGTCTTTATAAAATTTATTTAATGAAAAACCTACACTTCCGAGATATAAGGAATAATGATGATTGAATTTATTGGTATCAATTGCAAAAGAAGGACGACTTTGATAATGCATACCGGCATACCGTAATGCAAAAATAATGTTCGTTATTTTCCTGTTTAATTTTTTTTGGGTTTTGGG
>CAZMRM010000025.1:0-1439 GCA_964568515.1 uncultured Chitinophaga sp.
CAATCTCCTTTCCATCGTTCGTCTGAACCGTCATCAAAACAAACTCGATCTTTTATTTGCGAATGCAACAACCGGTGAATCCAGAACGGTATATACGGAAACCAGTGATACGTATGTGGACATTCATGAATCGGAAGGTGATTATATTTATTTTACAAAAAATAAAAAACAGTTCATCCTTGTCAGCGAGCGAAATAAATTCAATCATATCTACCTGTATGATATGGATGGAAAACTGATACGCCCTGTTACACAAGGTAACTGGGATGTTGAACGTTTTTGGGGGATCAATGAAAAAACAAATACACTGTATTATACTGCTTCGGAAACCACTGCAACCGAAAAAGACATTTATTCCATTAAACTGGATGGCAGCGGAAAGAAAAAAATATCTGCCGGCAAAGGTGTGAACAGACCCAGCTTTAGCACCGGCATGAATTATTACATCAACAATTTCTCCGATGCCAATACTCCCGATTTTATTGCTATCTATAATGGAGAAGGAAAACAAATCCGTGTATTGGAGGATAATGCCGGGTTATTAAATACGATGAAGCAATTCAATTTAAGCAAAAAAGAATTTCTTCAGTTCAAAACCGGCCAGGGCATTGAACTGAATGCCTGGATGATCAAACCTCCTGATTTTGATCCTGCAAAAAAATATCCGGTGCTGCTTACCTTTTACGGCGGACCGGGACGCAACATGGTGAACAATTCCTTTGATGGTTCTGCCTATTTCTGGCATCAGTTGCTTGCCCAGAAGCAATACATTGTAATGTGTGTGGATAACCGTGGTACCAAATACCGTGGTACCGGATTTAAAAATTGTACCTACAAACAACTGGGAAAACTGGAAACCGAGGACCAGATAGAAACGGCCCACTATCTGGGTACATTGCCGTATGTTGACAAGAGCCGCATTGGCTGCTGGGGATGGAGTTTTGGAGGCTACCTGAGTTCATTGTGCATCACCAAGGGAGCCGATTACTTTAAAACAGCCATTGCTGTTGCACCCGTAACCAACTGGCGCTATTATGATAACATTTATACCGAACGCTACATGGGGCTTCCTCAGGAAAATGCGGACGGATATGACAGCAATTCACCCATCAATCATGTAAACAGGCTAAAAGGCAAGTATTTATTGATACATGGCAGCGGAGACGATAATGTACATTATCAGAATACGATGGAAATGATCAGTGCATTGGTTGCTGCCAATAAACAATTTGACCTGTTTATTTACCCTGATAAAAATCATGGGATACGCGGAGGAAACACCAGTTTGCATTTATATACGAAAATGACAGACTTTATTATGAATAACTTGTAGATAACCTGTAGATAACCTGTGAATAAGTTGTCAATAACTACATGACAAAATGTTAAGAACTGAATTTTTGAATTACTTTAATAAATATATACATTCGTCAAAAACC
>CAZMRM010000025.1:1449-17025 GCA_964568515.1 uncultured Chitinophaga sp.
AAAAACCAATAAAAGATAGACTATGGCCGGAAAAACTACAGAAATCAATGATTCAGGATTTTCTCAAGAAGTGGTAGAGAAGAAACATCCCAAAGGGTTATGGGTACTATTTGGAACAGAAATGTGGGAGCGTGTGAATTTTTATGGAATGCGTGCATTGCTTACCTTGTTCATGGTTCATGCATTATTAATGCAGGAAAAAGATTCTTCCATCATTTACGGAGGCTTTTTAGGGCTTTGTTATTTAACTCCGATGCTGGGCGGTTTTATCTCTGACCGTTTTCTGGGAAACAGGAATTGTATTCTGTTAGGAGGTGCCTTAATGGCCATTGGTCAGTTTTTAATGTTTTGCAGTGCCACGGTGTATGCATCCAATATAGAAACTGCCAAAATACTGATGTGGGTGGCACTGGGTGTTATCATTTTTGGAAATGGTTTTTTCAAACCCAATATTTCCAGTATGGTGGGAAGCCTGTATCCAAAGTCACAGAAAAGCAAACTGGATAGTGCCTTTACTATTTTTTATATGGGGATCAACCTGGGAGCCTTTATCGGTCAGTCGGTATGTCCGCTTATCGGAGATGTAACCGTTGATGGTGTACGGGATGTAGGTGCTTTCAAATGGGGGTTCCTGTTTGCCTCTTCTGCAATGATCATCGGAACCGTTTTCTTTTTCTTTCTTAAAAATAAATACGTAGTAACACCTGACGGAAGAGCAATCGGTGACCTGCCATCAAAAAACGTATCCACCGATTTTGAAGAAGGTGAATCACAAAAAGCAAATTTCTCCAATGCTTCCCTGACAATTGCTGTTATCGTATTTGCAGTTCTCGGACTGATTTTTCACTTCCACTTCGGACAAAATGTAGTGTATTCGCTTATCTATTCCAGCGGTATCACCCTGGCTTACCTGATCCTTACCGATACTTCCATTACCAAAGTAGAAAGAGACCGTATCATCGTCATCTATATCGTTTCATTTTTCCTTATCTTTTTCTGGGCGGCATTTGAACAGGCAGGATCTTCCCTCACCTTTATAGCGAATAATCAAACAGACCGCAGCATTTTCGGGTGGAACATGCCACCCTCCATGGTTCAGATATTCAACGGGTTGTTCATCATCATCCTTGCTTTCCCATTTAGCATGTTGTGGGATTCCCTCAACAGAAAAAAGAAAGAACCCACTTCTCCTTTCAAACAAGCCGTAGGTTTACTTTTAATCGCGATCAGCTACTTTATCATTGCACACAATGTAAAGGATCTGGGAAGCGGATTACTGGCAGTTAAATGGCTGATTGTTCTTTACCTGATACAAACCATGGGTGAGTTATGCTTGTCGCCAATCGGTTTATCACTCGTAGGTAAACTGGCCCCCAAACGCTTTTATTCCCTGTTGTATGGCGTTTTCTTTTTATCCAATGCTTCCGGTTATGCACTTGCAGGAACACTGGGAGCACTTATTCCTTCTACCAGCGACAAATTCATAGAGGCTCAGAAACTGGGACTCAACCTTCAGGATATCCTGGATAAAAAAGTAATTCCGACCGCACAACAGATCGACTTGCTTACCAAGAACCAGATCCGCTACGATTACCCTGTTTTTGCAGGCTATACGATCCATAATTTATATGAATTCTTTATGGTGTTCGTTATCTTATGCGGTATTGCAGCTGCCTTGTTATTTGCATTAACACCTTTAATGAAAAAAATGATGCACGGTGTACGGTAATTCATTGACATGCCTTTAAACATCAAGTGCTGCCTGATCAGGCAGCACTTGATGTTTAAAGGCACTATATAGTTGAAAGAGGTTACAGCTTACAATTCCTGTAAACGTGCATTTTACATCCTTTTCACGGAGATCATTCCACACATTGTTGGTGCAAAGTTCCCGATACTCACTTTTTTTTAATGACTACCGGAAACTTTATATCTCTTTTTCTTTTTTCTTGAAAAAAAAGAAAACAAAAATTCAAGACCCTTTGATGTATCCCTGCGAGGAAGACAATCCCACATGCCACCCTGCTAATGCGTCTTCCTCCCACCCTACACACAAAGCCGCCCCAACAAAGTGTCATTGCCCACGCGCATTTAGTGGTCAGGCAATTTAGCCTCTTTAAATAAATTTTTTAAAAATCCGGGTACAAAGGAAATAAGACGCGGTACGTGAGGATTGCTGTTTGCACCAAAGCTTTAGCGTAGGTGTAAAAGCATACGGATTAACCTTTGCCATGCGCCATGGCTATAATTAACGAAGTCAGCGCCAGCTTGGGTGATGTCCAATTATGTTTTCTTGAACTTTTGTTTTTTTTCTTGAAAAAAGAAAAAGAAGAAAATAAATTTGGTGCAAAATTCCCGATAGTCACTTTTTTTTAAATTAATCCACACAGGCTTTTTTGGTGAAAGCCATCAGCCGTTGTATCTTTACAGGTAGAATCATATATTTTATAGCATGTTAAAGAAACTCCTGATTGCATTTGGTATTGCCACCCTCATTGTGGTTGCTCAAAGCTTTATCAATACCAACATAGAAGTTGCCGCAGATGGCCCTGTTCACTGGTATACTTTTTCAGAAGCTGTAGCACTTCAAAAAAAGAAACCCAAAATGATCATGGTAGATGTTTATACCAGCTGGTGCGGCCCCTGCAAAATGATGTCTGCCAATACATTTGGTAACGGAACCATTGCAAAATACCTCAATGAAAATTTTTATCCGGTTAAATTTGATGCGGAAACCCGCGACAGTGTTGCTTTCAACGGTGCCGTATTCAAGAACCGTAATCCTGAAGGTACCACGCGTCCTGTTCACGACTTTGCTGCCTCCATTCTGGATGGCAAACTGGTATATCCTTCCATCGTGTTCTTAAATGAAGACATCAAACGTGTTCAAATCATTACCGGTTACTACAAAGCAGACCAGTTTGAACCCCTGATGAAATTTTTCGGAAGCGGTAAATACAAGGATACCAGTTACGAAGACTTTCAAAAAACATTTGTTGCGGAAATAAAATAAGAGGAAAGGAGTATCGGGATGCTTATACCGAAACGTGATTATAAATTGAAATTACAAAGTGTGAACTCCTGTCTTTCCGGGCTGAACTCCGCTCCTTTGGACATACACATTGCTTCTGAAGGATTTTGCAAAAAAAAATGACTTCTGTACAGAAGTCATTTTTACGTCTAGAGAGAAATTAAACCAATGATGTGTTATTCAATTTACGAATAAAATCGGTATGAATAAACACTATAAGAACAATAACCGATTAAATTAACCTAACAATAAATAAAACAGACGATTATATTTCTTATAATAGTCTAATTTCGCTCTGTTGATAAAATTTCTAATTAAGGCCATGATTTATCAATTTTTTTTATATATTCTTGTACGGATCTTTCTTAAAAAAGTTCTCTTTTAAAATCTGATTCCCATCAATAAAGTATCATCCGTTTGATCCATATTTCCTTTCCATTCTTCAAACCATTGATTCATGTGTTTCCCTTGATCAGGCATATTAAACGGCTGTATCGCGGTTAACAGCTTCAAGAAATTTTTACGCATTAATTTTTTTCCTTTATCACCGCCAAACTGATCGGCATAACCATCGGTTGCGAGGTAAATGCTGTCACCCTTACGGTAGCTGAATTCCAGGGCAGTGTATTTCATTACTGATTTTAAATGTGCACCACCAACACCGTATGCATCACCATGTATAATTTCAATTTCTTCATTTCTCATGTAATAGAGCGGACTGTTGGCTCCTGCAAAGCGTATTTTTTTACGTGCCTTGTCAATGGCAACAATGGCGATATCCATTCCGTCAAAACTGGGAGTCCCTTCTTCATCCTGTTTCAGGATACGGTGTATCCCTTTGTTCATCAGCTTAAGGATCTCTGCAGGATCACTCACTTTTTTGGTATGAATGATTGAATTCAAAAGGTTATGTCCGATCATCGACATGAAAGCACCCGGAACCCCGTGTCCTGTGCAGTCTGCCACAGCAACAATATTTTGTCCGTTCAGTTCTCCGAACCAATAATAATCACCGCTGACAATATCTTTGGGTTTATATAAAATAAATGATTCGGGGTAAGGCTTGGTAATTACCGCTTTGGCGGGTAGCATGGCTTCCTGGATTCGTTTTGCGTAAATGATGCTATCGGTAATGCTTTTATTTTTTTCTTCTATTTCCTGATAGGTAAATTTCAATTTCTGATGCAAAGCACCCATAATTTCTATTTCCCTTTTTATTTCTTTATTGGCAAATATATTTTCTATGGCGGATGGTAAGCGGGTCAGGCTGTTCTTTACCACATAATCGGTGACACCGGCACGCATCAGTTTTACGGCAAATTCATCCGATACCGAGCCGGATACAATGATGAAAGGAATGTCCAGCTGATGTTCCTTTACAATATCCAGTGCTTCCATCGAATTAAATGAAGGTAAAGCATGATCGGACAAAATAAGATCCGGCTTGAATTCACTTAATCCCTTTTTAAATCCCTCTCTGTTATCAACCACCTTCATTTCGAAATCAATGTGTGCCTGCTTTAACTCTCTTTTCACCAATCCTGCATCTGAGGGATTATCTTCCAGTAGCAGGATCTTTAACGACTTTTTCATAAAACTGTATTATCTAAAATAGTGTGTTTGGGCTGTTCATTCAGTAATAACCAATAAAAACCTAATTCTGCGACGGCTTTTGAAAAATTATCAAAATCCACCGGCTTTACAATGTAGCTGCTTACTCCAAGCTCATATGCTCTTTTTACATCCGGGTCCTCTTTGGATGAAGTAAGAATAACAACAGGGATGGTTCTTGTTTGCTCGTTTGACTTGATTTTTTCCAACACTTCCAAACCATTCATGCGGGGCATTTTTAAATCCAGCAGGATCACCTTGGGCTGATTATTAAAATTGCGTCCCTTGTATTTTCCTTTACAAAAAATAAAATCGGTTCCTTCTACTCCATCTATCAGGTGTACGAGCTTATTCGCCAGGTTTATTTTTTTCAACGAACGTTTCATCAACTCCACATCGTTGGCGTTGTCATCAATAATTAAAATTTCTATAGCCTGGTTATCATCCATTTTCTTCTTCATTTAATGGAAGGGTGAAATAAAAAGTTGCACCTTCTCCGGTTTTGCCTTCTGCCCATACCCGTCCTCCGTGTTTTGTAATAATGCGTTGAACAATGGCCAGCCCCACACCGGTCCCTTCAAATTCTTCCATGCTGTGCAGACGTTGAAAAACGCCGAACAGTTTACCAACATATTTCATTTCAAAGCCTGCTCCATTATCGTTTATACTATATACCACTTCATTATTCACCTTTTCGGATTTGATCTTTACAACCGGTTTTTCTTTTTTAGCAGAATATTTAACCGCATTGGAGATCAGGTTAATGAATACCTGGTTGATAAGCGTATAATCGGCCGATGCAGGAATCAGTTCATCAACAATGACAGCGGCACGGTGATCCACTGATTTATTGATCTCTGTTATTGCAGCACTGGCATTCGCTGTCATGTTCACTTCTGTTTTTATCAACTCTTTTTTACCCAGCCTTGAAAACTGAAGCAGGTCATCAATTAAAATACCCATGCGTTTTGCATTGGTCTGAACCGTTTCCAGTAAGCGTCTTCCTTCCTCATCGAACAAGCGGCCGTAATCTTCCTCGATCATCCGGGTATACCCGTCAATGGCACGTAAAGGCGCGCGCAGATCGTGTGATACGGAATACGAAAAAGCCTCCAGTTCTTTATTGGCAGCCACAAGTTGTTCGGTACCTGCCACTATCTTTCGTTCCAGTTTTCTGTTCAGTTCCATAATTTCATTCTCTGCTTTTTTTACTTCGGTAATGTCTACAGAGATGATCATTCCCAGGTTTTCACCACTCCCATCCACATTGATGAGAGGTACATATTGAACATACAGATCATAACCGTTTACATGACGCTGCATGGCAAAACGTTCCCCGTTCAGCATGCGTTTATAAAGCGGTCCCAAAACAGCATAGCGATGAGGAGGAATCACCGCTTCTGCTTTCTTATAAAGCATGTTGGACTTGGAATAGCCCAGTTTTTCATAAGCATCACCTTCGATCAGCTGAAAACGTTCATCTTTATCCAGGATAAAAATGGCCGAATCCGGAATGCTGGAAGCGATGGTTTTGTATATCTTTTCATTTTTTACGATCGTATCATATCCTTCTTTTACACGGGTCTCCAGGTCATAATTCAATGTTTCCAGACGTTGCTCTATCCTGTCCCTCAGGGCATCCCGTTTATTCAACACGGTTGAATTGTAATGCAACAGGAAAACAGAAATGGTAATGATCACAATGGAATACAAAGCGGTACCGGTTTCGGAGGAGAACAACCCTTTGTGCTCTCCTTCTATGCGCAGGTAGCCCAGTAACAGGGGCACCACAATGGCAAGAGGAAGAAGAAATTTAGCAGAGAGTCCACCGGAAGAAGTTCCTGTAAATGCTTTGAACAAGCCTTTATCAGCATCTATGAACAGTACGGAAACTGAAATAAACAAAAAGCAGATGGCAGTGTGTACAGAAAGCGGTTTCTCATCCGTTACCTCTCCATTGGCCGAAAACAGAGCATACAAAAGGAAAAAGAGACTAATGATGCCGGTGATAAAAGCCAGTATATGAGAAAAAACAGGTGTTGGAAACACTTCCATGTTGACCAGGAAAAGGCTGAAACCAATGAGGATAAAAATGACAGCAACCATAGCAGACATGGAATGATAAGTTGCTGTTTTGTCTTCATAAATGGAAAGAAGGATACTATCCAGTCCCAGTTCAATACCGGTGAACCCTTCAATTATTTTAAGGATACCGATAAGGCAGACGCAGCCGGCAAGACAGCTTGCAAGCAGGTACTTGGTCCTGGAATGTATTTTAGAATTGTAGAGTAAGAAAGAAGAACCGCAAAGGATGAAGGCCACTGCTGTAGCAGGGTTCATGGAGGTCCAAAGGGTAATGGGCTGATTAAGGAAAGTAACACTGATAAACCAGGCACACAAAACACTCACTGCAATCATGATGACTGCGAAGGCCTGTATACTTGCATATTTTGTGATATTTTTTCCTATTGCACTCATTTACAAGTTTTGGTTATCAGGCTGTTTGAGTGTTATTCAAACAAGCTAAGGTTTCTTTTTTTTGGGGACCTCCTTTTGGGGAGAAGCCTCCAGTGTTTCTTTAATTTTTGCTTTTATAAATGCCGTGTATTTCCCATGGGAAACAAACACATCTTTTACCGGATCATAATCGATCAGTGCAATGGGAAAATCAAGGTAATAATCATCCAGCACTTCTTTTTCCTCATGCATTTCCAGTTCGATCTGGTACTCGAATATCGGGTCTATCCTCACATCCGGAGGAAGATTCGTAGAGATCGATATCATCCGCGTGATGTATCCCGGTTTAGAAACTTCTATGGTATAATAGGAGTTTTTATCCAGGTTAAAGAAAAAATCGTGGCTATGGTGGGATACACTGGTAACTTCCACCATTTCCATCTCCATATTCTCTTTATACAATTTTGCATTTACGCCATCTATCGGTTGTCCCTTGCTCATGGCAAGGCCCTGTATCTTTAAACAAACCGAATCGTGTACGATTCCTGTTTCATTTTGTGCAACTGCTCTTAAACCAAAAGCGTTACACGTTAAAAGAACGATTACTAAAAATGATATGCCTTTTAAAGTCTTCATAGATGAAAAAGAATTAAGTGTTTACTTCTCTGCCAATGAATTTTTCATTGTGAGCCCGGTATTTTCTTTAAACCAGCGGGATTTGACCACTATCCTTTTTACGAAAATCTACCTCAGGCTGTTACAATCGTATTCCTTGCCAAAGATAAATTTCTTTTACTATTTGAAGCTTTTCCTTGCATTTTATCTGGTGCATACACCTGTTCATCCATCACTTTTCCCAACACCAAGCTATAAACATATGGGGTGGATCTGTTGATACTGCCCGCATAGCTACAGGAATGCTTCTGAGCAGTAGTTGTATTGAATTGATAAGAAACCTTGCCTTTCCAAGGAAACCTGCTTACAGGAGTGTTCACATTGAAATTCAGGCAATGTATGGCAATCAGGGCCTTCAGCAAACTACTGAAGGCACCATCAAACAATTGTCTCATCCTTGTGTTCAATCTCATGTGGAGTTGAATTAAAAAGTATTGATATTCTTTCTGTTATAGACTATGGGATGAGAAGGAAAGCTTCTCATCCCATAAGCTATCTAACATCTTTTCCTCATCAGGCCAGTGCATCGTGATGACCCTGTATGGTCTGTCCTTCTGTAAAGGCTGTTGCAATAATATACTCACCGTTTTTGATCAGGAAACCGAGCCATTTACCGGTATCCTTAATAGGGGCCAGGGAACACACAATGTAACCACGTGCCATAAAATAATGGCTCACCTCTTTTGATGTAACGGTGCTGGGATGCTGTTTCGCTGTGTGCGTATCTCTCCAGATCTGCCTTCCGAATGTCACTAACAACAAACACAAAGCAAGTAGAAAGATGGTTAAAAATAAAACGGTTGAATATGCTTGTTCCATGAGGAATTGATTAATTCTTTAAATTATATAGCAACTTCATTACAACCAATTATTTGGGTAGATTGGGTAAATATGCTTACTCTACATTGAATCCCATTTGCATTTGTTACGATAGCTTGCCAACTTGTGTTCGAAACAATACTTAAATTTTGAATACTACTATATCCATGTCCTACAAGATATTGATTAACGCTTGTAGATGATACTTGACTGGCTTGCCCAGCTGAACCTGATCCTGCATAGCCGGTTCCGGCGTTTGCCGTGTTTACTGTTTGTACTCCAGTCGTAGAGATTGCTACGGATACACCTGTAAAAAGAACTATTACTAATAATCCTTTAACTAAATTCAGAGTAATTTTTTTCATGGTCTTTTGGGTTAGAGTAAAACATTCATTTGATTAAGACAAAGTAACGTCACTCCACGAAAAAAACCGTGGACAAATTACCCCCTCAGATCGAGGGGGCTAAAACCCTTACCTGATAAGGGATCCATTAGCTCCTGAATTTGTTAAATTTATAATTCTATATTTATATCTTATAACCCCAGGGGGTTCGTATACATAATTGTTCGATTTTTATGAATTTTTAATTTTTAAAAATTTTACATCGCATTAACAAAAATTATAAATTCAAAGTATTAAGAATTCATACCTAAAATTTATTAAATTGTTCAGCACCATAAAATGTGAATTTGCTCTAACCCAAAAAACCATTTTATTTTGACGGTACAAATTACCGGAGAAAAAAACAACATTCCGTGGACAAAGTCATCCCTCAAATCGATTCCCGTCAAATAGGCTCTGATAAAGATTTTAGGTGCAAAAATTTAATAAATTGTTGATATATTTTTAATACATTCTATCTGTTTAAAAGTAAAATTTACGTAATTGCAGTAGTTATTAAAATATTATGGCAGCCATACATATTGTAAAGTTTATTCAAAGTCTGAATGAAAAGGAAGTACAGGTAATTGACGACCATATACAAAGTATTTTTTTACTATCTGGATCTAGTGCAGAAGAATCAAAGCAATTAAAATTATTTCGATACATCACTCTTAATAGAAATAAGCAGCTTACTGATTCAGAGCTTTCAAAACACGTTTCTACTCAGAATCTTGCCTCCTTAAAATACCTTTTATCTGAAAAAATATACGATGCTTTGCTCCTTAATAAGCATATAGAAAACAAAACTATATTTAATTCAAGAGAACAAATTGTTTTTTCATTAAAAAAGAAAGCACTACTAATAAAAGCACTATATCGAACCCTTAATCAAGGAAGGATAGAAACAATTAATTTCCTTGTCTTAGAAACAATAAAAGCTGCAAAAGAAAATCAGGTTTTTGACGTATTAATTGAGACCTTGATACTTCAGAAACATATAAAAGGTATTAGACTAGGATATGAGGAATATGATAAAATTACAAATGAGATTATTTTTTATGATTATTGTTTTAAATCCGTTCAAAATGCTTTTGATGCCTATTATAGACTGATTTTAAATAAAGATTTTATAAATTCTTTGACTGAAAAAGCATTAGAGGATCATATGCGCAAGTCTATTAAGCAAATGGAAATAGATTTTAAAAAGACAAAAGCAGAAGAAGTAAATTATTTTACTCACATATTTAAAATTGCTCTTTACGAAAAGGATAAAGACTTTAAGCAAGCAATAACATTTTGTAAAAAATTGCTAGTACTAGTAAAAAAGAGCTCTATTCTTTTTAGTAAAGACAGAATAGGATTTGCAATGGCTAATTTATCTCAATATAACGTTTTTATTGGAAATTATAAAGAAGCCGTAAATAACGCAAAAAATGCTCAACAATTCCATATTAACAATAGTTTTAATTATTTGACACTAAAAGAACAAGAATTCTATGCTCAATGGTATGGGGGCAATTATAAAGAAGCCCTTAAATGTACAGAAGAAATGTTGGAACATTCAATGGCTGATACCGGAGGATATAGAAAGTCCAAATTTATATATTATGAGGCATGTATACTCTTTATTACGAAACAGTTTAAAGAAGCATTGCAACTACTGAATAAGTCATTGGAAATCGAGAAAGATAAAACAGGTTGGAACATTGCCCTTAGAACATTAAACATACTTGTTTTCATTGAATTAAATAAAATCAATGAAGCAGCAAGAGCTTTGGAAGCCTTGCGTAAGTACATGGAACGCCTCACCAAATCGGATGAAGTTAAACAAAGGGATATTTTAATCATAAAATTACTCCGTGAAATTGAAAAAGACGGTTTCCGTTTTAATCCTAAAAACGCCACTGCTGCTAAAATGCTAAAGGAGCTTTCGGAAAAGAACAGACCTGCTTCCTGGAACTATTATACCCCTGAGCTCATCCCTTTTCATGAATGGGTAAAGGATACGGCTCCGAAACGATGATCCTGAACATAGTTTATAGATGACTTTCCCGCGTAATTTATGCGGGATTTTTTATTACTAACCTATGAGAACATAAAAAAACTTTTGGACAAATCAAGGTGGATTGTTACATCTTCGGAAATATTGATAATAAAGGGGTTCTTACAGTTTTATTAAAAAAAGGGCTTGAAAACAGGGTTTGTTTTTGAGCTTCCTTACTCCCACTCTATTCCATTTATTGATGATTTTTGGTTTATTTGCAGATCAATAACTAACAGAATGGCAGTATCCTATATAAACGGCTTTATTCAGAACTTGAGTTTTGAAGAAATCAAAGCAGTAAAAGACCATATACATAAAACGGGTATCGAAACAGCCACAACCAATAAAATAGAAAATCTATTGGCTATATTAATTGATAATCCCAATAAAAAATATACGGATGGAGAACTGTCTAAACTGCTGGAAAGTAAACAAGGTACGATACGTGTTCTTAAAAGCAGGTTGTATTCGAAAGCTCAGGAAGCATTAATCTCAGATAGCCATTTTGAAAATTCCAGTGAGTTCAATGAGCGGGAAAAAGTGTTATTCGCTTTAAGAAAGAAGAATTTGCTAATCAAATCATTACTCAGGAAAATGAATCAGGGAAAAGTGGAGGCGCTTCATTCCTTACTGAACGAAGTAACTAAAGCGGCTACCAAATACCAATGTTACGATGTTTTAATTGATGCACTTATTTTGCAAAAATACTTAAAAGGGATCCGTACCGGAAGACAAGAGTTCGAAAAAATACATGATAAAATTTCTTTCTACAGTGATTGTTTAAAATGCACCCGGGAAGCGAGTGATACATATTACCGATTAATACTGAATTATGAATTTACATTAACAACTCCTCCTCATGAGATCAATAAGTTTCTCAAAAATTCCATAAAAAAAATGCAAATGGATTTTAAAAGAACTAAATCCGACGAAATAAATTATTTTAAGTGCTTCTTTCAAATGGCGCTTTATGAAAATGAAAAAAAATTCAATAAAGCAATAGTGATATGCAAGAAAATATTATCACTCGTAAAAAACAGTATTGTTTTATACAATAAAGACAGAATTGGATTTGCTTTGGGCAATTTGACCCATTTTCATATTTTTCTTAAAAATTATAAAGAGGCCATAATTACTGCAAAAAATGCACAGAGATACCATATTCCCAATAGTTATAATTATCTCACCCTAAAGGAACAGGAACTCTTGGCCTACTTTTATAGTGGAAACTATACTACTGCTTACAAAGGTTTAAAAGCACTTTTAGATCATTCTTTATCTGATACAGGCATATTCCGGCGTTCAAAATTCCAATTTTATGAAGCCTGTATTTTATTCGCAGTAAAAAAATACAAAGATGCTATGATGTTATTAAATAAAGCATTTGAAATTGAAAAAGATAAGTTCGGTTGGAATATCGCCATAAGAATATTGATTGTCTTGAATTTTATTGCATTGCATAAGTTGAAAGAAGCATCAAATGCAATTGCTTCACTCAGAAAACACATCGATCGGAATAATAAATCCAAAAAAATACGAGATCGCGACATTTTGATCTTCAAACTCCTTCGTGAGCTTGAAAAAGATGGTTTCAAGCGAAACCCCGGAAACAAAACTGCCATCCAATTGCTCCGCGAACTTTCTGATAAAGATAAACCCACTGCCTGGAGCCATTTTACACCTGAAATGATTCCTTTTCATGAATGGGTGATGACATTACCGGTTAAAAATTAATAACAACTCCCCATGGCGAATCCCCACATTAACGATTTTATACAGAGCCTGAATGCTGAAGAAACAAAAATTGTAAATGAGTATTTTGATAGATTGTACTCAGGAGAAAACAAGATCAAAAAGCTTTTCGAGATACTTACTGCTGACAGAAACAGGAAATACACCGACAAAGAACTATCTGTGCTACTGAAAAACGATGAAGGTGCCATTCGTGTTTTAAAGAGCCGTTTATTCAACTGTGTAAAAGAAGCACTGGTGCAGGACAGTCACTTTGAAAATGAGTCAGTTTTTAGTGAACGGGAAAGATTAGTATTTATACTAAAAAAAAGGATTTTGTTATTAAAATCGCTCTATAGGAATCAGAATCAAGGAAGAATCGGAACCATAAACCTTTTACTAAAAGATTGTATTCAACTGGCTAAAAAAAATCAAATATATGACATACTATCAGAAGCACTTATCTTAAAAAAACACATGACAGGAATACGTCATGGATTCGAATCTTATGATGCAATTACGAAAGAAATAGAATTTTATACTTTCTGCTTTAAAACCATACATGATGCAAACGATATTTATTTTCACATAACTTTGAACGATGCTTTTGTAAGCTCTTTAACAAAAAAAGAAAAATATGAATTTTTATTTCGATCCATTCAAAAAATGGAGGCTGATTATAAAAAAACAAGATCAGAAGAAATCAGCTACTTTTTACAACAAGTAAGAATGGCACTCTATGAACACGAAAAAAAATTTTACCACGCCTTTAATTGTTGCAAGAAATTATTATCCAAAGTTGAAAAAAGCCCTATCCTACATAATAAGGCAAGGGTTGGTTTCATGATTAGTAACTTATCTTACTTTCGTATATTGCAAGGCAATTATAAAGATTCATTGACCTACGCAAAAAAGGCGCTTTCGTTTCACCATTCCAACAGTTTACATTTTTTAATAATCAAGGAACAGGAATTTTATGGACACTTTTATTCCAATGATTTTAAGAACGCCATAAAATCTTTAGAAGAGATGCTTCAGCATTCATTAGTTGACACGGGTGAATATCGAAAATCAAAATTTACATTTTACAAAGCCTGTATCCTATTCAAAGTAAAAGATTTTAAATCTTCTATTCAAATCCTCACCAAATCATTAAAAATAGAGCAAGATAAAGCCGGATGGAACATTTTCCTGAGAATTCTAATAATTATGATTCATATTGAACTGGCTAAATTCAGAGAAGCTTCCGTAAGTATCTCTGCTTTAAGAAAACACATGGAACGCAATGGCAAAACAAAGGAAATTAGCCCAAGAGACAATTTAATTTTCAAACTCCTTCGTGAACTTGAAAAGGATCATTTTAAAAGAAACGAGAAAAATAAGACGGCAATGAAATTACTGAATGACCTTTCAGATAAAAACAAACCCACCGCCTGGAACCATTTTACACCTGAAATGATTCCCTTTCATGAATGGGTGATGACATTGCCGGTGAAAAACACCTGATTAAACCCCACTATTATGGCTAATTTACACATTGCTGATTTCATCCAAAGCTTTAACTCAGAAGAAATCAAAATAACAAAAGAATACATAAGTAAATTACATCCCGGAGAAAATAAGATCCGGAAATTATTTGAGGTACTAACTTCGAACCAGGACAAAACGTATTCCGATAAAGACCTTTCAGTGTTATTAAAAAGTCAGCGAGGTGCTGTGCGTGTTTTAAAAAGTCGCTTATTTGACTGTATAAAGGAAGCATTGGTACTTGATAAACATTTCGAAAATGAATTCGTTTTTAACGCACGTGACCAATTGGTATATACGCTGAAAAAAAGGATTCTATTAATCAAATCTACTTATAAAAACCAAAATCAAAAACGAATTGAAACAATCACTGTCTTATTAAAAGACTGTATAAAATTAGCAATAGAGCACCAAATTTATGATGTACTCTGTGAGGCCCTCACACTACAAAAACATATAATGGGTATACGTTATGGTTTTCAAAAATTTGATGAGATTAATAAACAAATTGATTTTTATACTTATTGCTTTAAATCGGTTCAGGAAGCAAATGACGCATTTTCTCATTTAACTTTAAATGTTGCATTTGTAAGTGCATTAACCCAGAAAGAAAAATATGATTTCTTATACAATTCGATTAAAAAAATGGAAACCGATTACAAAAAAACAAAATCAGATGAAGTCAATTACTATATGCATGTACTTAAAATGGCATTGTTTGAGCATAATAAAAAATTCCGGGAGGCATTTTTTTGTTGTAAAAAAGTGTTATTTCTGGTTGAAAATAACTCCATCAATTACAATAAAGACAGAATAGGTTTTGCCTTGGGTAATTTGAGCTATTTCTCTATTCTCATGAGAAACTACCGGGAGGCATTAACATATTCTAAAAAAAGTTTAAAATATCATCATACTAACGGTTTACACTTTTTGATAAATAAAGAACAAGAATTCTACGCTCATTTTTATTCAAAAGATTACCGCAGCTCCCAAAAATGCATTGAGCAAATGCTTCAACACTCATTAGTTGATTCCGGTCCTTATCGAAAATCAAAATTTACATTTTATAAAGCCTGTATTTTTTTTCAAATTAAAGATTTCAAATCCACCATTCAATTACTGAATAAGTCCCTGGAAATTGAAAAAGACAAAACAGGCTGGAACATCTCCTTACGCATTTTGATGATCATGATTCATATTGAACTTGCCAAATTCAAGGATGCTTCCATAAGCATGGCCACTTTAAGAAAACACATGGAACGCAATGGCAAAACAAAGGAAATTAGCCCAAGAGA
>CAZMRM010000025.1:17125-17995 GCA_964568515.1 uncultured Chitinophaga sp.
CAATTTAATTTTCAAACTCCTTCGTGAACTTGAAAAAGATCATTTTAAAAGAAACAATAAAAATAAGGCTGCAACAAAACTGCTTAATGAACTTTCAGATAAAGATAAACCCACTGCCTGGAACCATTTTACACCTGAAATGATTCCCTTTCATGAATGGGTGATGACGTTGCCGGTGAAGTAAATCCTATTTTAAGGAGTTACAATAAAATTCGACCTTCCATACCTGCCCATTGATTTCCAATTCGATGAGGTAAAATGGTAGGGCATGTGAAAACATAGTATAAAACGCATAAATTATTAAATTAGTCCATGAAAAATATAAAACAAAAACTCTTAATAGAGCAGATTGATCAAAAATTACTAGGGTTTAAAACACTGGAAACGATCATTGTTCCTAAAGATGGATGGATAAACACCATACGCCTCGCCTTGAAAATGTCGTTACGGCAATTGGGAAACAAATTAGGTATCCGGTACCAGAGCGTTAAAGAAATTGAGCAAAGGGAGGCAAAAGGAACCATTACTTTAAAAACGCTTAGCGAAGTTGGCAGGGCCCTGGATCTTAAATTAGTTTATGGCTTTATTCCAAAAAATGGAAGCATAGAAAAAATAATTGAAGACAGAGCAATGGAACTTGCAAAACAAATAGTGATGCGAACTTCACAAACCATGAAACTGGAAGATCAGGAAAATTCAATAAACAGGATTAACAAATCAATCACCATTAAAGCTGAAGAATTAATGGAAACAATGCCAAAATGCCTATGGGATTAAATTTAAGTGACTATCGGGAGCTTTGTACCAAATTTATTCTCTTCTTTTTCTTTTTGTCTTGAAAACAAAAAGAAACAAAAAATTCAAGAGACT
>CAZMRM010000026.1:0-13929 GCA_964568515.1 uncultured Chitinophaga sp.
GCAGGTACATGGGTTGGAGCTGAGAGCCCGTCGATCCATTTTAACTCAACTCAGTTGGGGCAGGGGGCTGCTGTTGCTTTACCTAACTGGGCCTATTTTATGCAAGAATCGAGAAAAGATAAAACTTGCAATAAGTATACAGCCGGTAAATTTTATTTTGGAGAGAACCTCAATTATATGCCATCTTGTGAGTCGTTTATCGAAGATACCGTATTCGATAAGATAAAAGATTGGTTCAATGGTTTATCCGGTGACAAAACCGATGAGGAAAAGCGAAAGAATGAAAAGGAAAAAGAGGAAAAAAAAATAGAGACGAAATCAAAAAAAGATGATCGCAAAAAAAAGAAAAAGAGATTCAGATTATTTGGGAGGAATAGTTGAAACATGAAGACAATTAACACTATTTAACAATTAGTATTGAAAATCTCATTTTGAAAAATATCAAATTTGTAACAAACCAAATTTCAATAAATATGAAAAAAGGAATTACCCTATTATTACTTTTAGTAGTTTATTTATATGGTACTGCCTCCAATAATTTGGCGCCAGGTGACACTAACAAAACGGATGCAAGCGGTAAAAAGATTGGTATTTGGAAAGAAAATGCTGATATGTTTACTTACTATGGAAACTATAAAGATGATAAAAAGGATGGGGTTTGGATCGGTTACCATCCTAATGGAATTATCAGTTCAATTGATGAATACAAAAATGGAAGAAAGAACGGTTGCAGTATAGGAATTGATGTAGCGGGTTTTTATTATAAAAAGGATTATTATATTAACGATACATTGGATGGACAAAGCGTTTTGTTTTCTCATAATAATGGCGCTAAAATACAATCAGAAATTCAATATAAAATGGGTAAAGTTAACGGGATTAAGAAAGTATATTATCCGGAAGGAGCTCTTCAGGAGGAAGGATATTTTGTTAATAATGTTCGCAATGGTGTTTCCAGATGGTACACTGCTGACGGTGCTTTAAGTATTGAATATACTTATAAAAATGGAAATATGGAGGGGCCACAAAAAACATTCTATAAAAATGGAAATATTTCATCAGAAGTAAATGCAGTGAATAACCTAGAAGAAGGTGAATATACAGAATATTTTGAAAATGGGAAAATGAAACTCAATGGCAAATATGTGCATGGGAACAAAGAAGGTGTATGGAAAGAATATAATGACGATGGCAAGGTGATCAAAACAGAAAGTTATAAGAACAACATATTAAAAAAATAAATAATTACTTATATTAAAAAAGCCCTCGTCAAGAGGGCTTTTTTAATGACTTAAATTTATAAACAAGTCTTTGCAGATGTATTAATTGATTAATTTTGCATCACTAGAATTATGGAAAAACGTTGGAAAATTAAAGAAGCGGTAGAGGAGTCAATCGTTAAAAAGTTGATTTCAGAGCTTGGTATTGATACAATTACTGCTAATTTATTGATTCAACGGGGTATTACTTCTTTTGAAGAAGCAAAAAAATTTTTCAGACCTTCTTTGGAAGATCTTCATGATCCTTTCTTAATGAAGGATATGGATAAAGCGATCGAACGAATTGAGCTTGCTTTTAAAACAAAAGAAAAAATTTTAGTATATGGAGATTATGATGTAGATGGGACAACTTCCGTTGCCCTCATTTATAGTTTTCTAAAAAAAATGTTTGCAAAATTTGTTGGCTCAAATGGTCATAGTTTGATAGACTATTATATTCCCGATCGTTATGCTGAGGGCTACGGTATTTCATTCCAGGGGATAGATTATGCAAAGGAAAATAATTTTTCTTTAATTATTGCGTTGGATTGCGGCATTAAAGCGATTGACAAAATTGATTATGCAAATGAACGCAATATTGATTTTATAATTTGTGATCATCACCGGCCAGGAAGCACATTACCAAATGCAGTAGCAGTATTAGATCCCAAAAGAACTGATTGTCATTATCCATACGACGAACTTTGCGGTTGTGGTGTTGGTTTTAAATTGGCTCAAGGTTTTGTTCAAAAAAATAAACTGGATTTTGAAGAGCTTACGGAATACCTTGATTTGACGGCTATTTCCATAGCATCAGATCTGGTTCCAATAACCGGTGAAAACCGGACATTGTGTTATTTTGGACTGGCGCAGATCAATAAGAATCCGAGAAAAGGTATCAAAGCAATTTTGGACCTTGCAGATATTAAAAGAGAAATTACAATAAATGAATTGGTATTTACTGTAGGACCGAGAATAAATGCGGCCGGAAGAATTGAAAGTGGAAGGAATGCCGTTGCCTTACTTGTAAGCGACACACATGAAAATGCCAAAACAAATGGAATTAATATAAATGTAAATAATCAGGAGCGTAGATCACTGGATCAAATAATTACGCAACAGGCGCTAAGTATGATTTCAGAAAACCCGGAAATGACTTCACGAAAATCTACTGTTCTTTTTCATTCAGAATGGCACAAAGGTGTAATTGGTATAGTAGCTTCACGCTTGATTGATAAATATTACAGACCTACCATTATATTAACGGAATCGAATGGTAAGGCAACAGGTTCGGCCCGTTCCGTAAAAGATTTTGATATATACGATGCCATAGAAGCATGCGCAGATTTGCTGGAGCAGTTTGGTGGTCACAAGTACGCAGCAGGTCTAACACTGAAATTGGAAAATATAGAACCTTTTCAAAAACGATTTGAAGAAATTGTAAGCTCAAGTATTCAAGACCATCAGTTAATTCCGGAAATTGAAATTGATGCGGCAATTGAGTTGAAAGATATTACCCCTAAATTTTTTAGAATTTTAAAACAGTTTTCTCCTTTTGGACCTGGTAACATGGCGCCAATATTTATTACAAAAAATATAATTGACAAAGGACATGTTCGTATTGTGGGGAATAATCATCTTAAACTGGATCTTCATGCTATCGATAATGCTTCTGAAATATTTTCTTCCATAGCATTCGGGCAAGCAACACACTTTGAAGCTGTTCTCCAAAAAAAATCATTTAGCGCCTGCTATACCATAGAAGAAAATATTTACAACGGAAATGTTTCATTGCAGTTAAATATTAAAGATCTTAAGTTGGAATAATTTCAGGAAATGAATTTTTATTGTTTCTTTTTGCAGATTAAACATTTTTCCATTTCGTACTTTTAACTTCTCTATTTAATTTTTTTACACTTAATCTCTCCAAGGAAAAACACTTATTTATTTACCATTTTTTTCTACCTGATTTCCAGTCTTTTCCCTCTTGATAGAATATGCAGATATTTCAACATTTGCAACGCTTCTGATCAATTAATGAAATTTGAAGACCAAATGATAAGTGTGGAAATTTTGCCATTGTTTTTTTAATTGAAAAAAATAAATGCGATCTCACTTAATAATCAGAATTTTTTAAAAGTTAAAAATTTAGACAAGAGCAATAAAAATAATCAAGCTTTGTTTATTGATAATATTTTGAATCCGCTCTTTGTAAAAATGATTATAAGTGTTAGAAGGTTTAGAAGGGGAGATAGTCATTTCTATTTCGAAAATTAATTAGTAAACAACTCTAATACTTATAATCATGATTCCATCCTTAGATGAAAAAAAAATTAAATCGTTTAAATTACAATACAATCAAAGTGAACGAATTAAAACAGTTGATAATCTAGAATTATATTATGAATGTTATGGGAACCCTTTGGGGGCTGCGATCGTCATAGTGAATAATTTTTTTATTATTTCCCCGCTTTGGAAAAATTTCACCAAAGAACTCGCTAAGCATCACCGGATCATAACCTTTGATTTGCGTAACCAGGGAGCTTCATCCGTTGTGGAAGGTGAAATTAAATTTGATAGTCTGGTAGAAGATATCAAATCCGTATTGGATCAATTGCAAATTGACAGAGCAGTACTGGTAGGTACTTCTACTTCAACGTTAATGTGCAGAGATTTTGCAATAAGATATCCGGATCGTATGCAGGCTTTGATTATGGTCGGACCTATATTTTGTCCTTTCGGGTCGCGTCGAAGAAAATTTCTTACAAAATCCTGGCTAAATAGTATAAAACTGGGAGGAATAGAAGCCATGTTTGCTCATATATTTCCTCTTATCTATAGTGATAGAACAATTGAGACAGGCGGAACTCCGGCTTTTCTTGCTTTAAAGGAAAGATTCATTGCCATAAACTCTGCTGAGCAAATAGAGAAATTTTTAGAAGCCTCTTTAACTACGGATGACAGCGGAGAAAAATTAACTAAAATTAAATGTCCGACTTTATTAATGACAGGTGAAGCTGACTTTTTGAATAGTAAATCATCTTTAAAAGCATCAGCTCAGTTGATTCCGGAAGCAGAATTTATACAGATTGACCTGTGTGGACATGTTCCTTATTTTGAAGCAAATGAAAAATTCGAGTTGTTGATTATTTCATTTCTTGAAAAGATATCTGTAAACATTCATTAATACTAAAATTATGATTATGCAATCTTCATTATTTTTTGCATCGAGTTCCCTGGAAGAAGGCCTAAAAAAAGCTTGTACAGTTTATTGGAATAAAACAGCTGTATCCCAAGGTGATGAGTCCTATACTTATGAGGAGTTTATAAAAAGAGTAATCCATTATAAAACGTGGTTGAATAATTCATTAAGCGGTAAGACAGTTTTGATAAAAACGGAGAACACGGTGGATACCTTATTTCTCTTATTCGGTGCAATTATATCTGATTGTATACCTCTATTCTATGATCCGGTTTGGAAAAATTCAGAACTTCAAAAGGCAACTGAATTAAATGCGTGCTCTTACATCATTACAAATGATTTTTCAAGGATCGAAAATGGAAAGGTCATTCAGGAGTACAACGATTTTAAGTTGTTGAAGGTGAAGACTGGTGATATAATGAATAACCTTTTGCCAGAAACCAGTTTTTGCAGATTTACATCCGGTTCTACGGGTTTTTCAAGATGTTTGCAGTTTACAGAACAGGCTTTTCTGAATGCAGGTTATAACTGGGTATTGGCAGCTCAATATCAGAGCAATGATAAAATATATTGTGTTGCAACCTTAAATAATGGACTAGCTTTTAATACATCTTTACTTGCAGCCTTTTTTAGTGGTGCCGAGTTAATATTACATAAAGGACCAATAATTCCAAGCGCTATCAGAAAAGTGTTAGATAAAAAACAACCTACTGTTTTTGTTGGTTTTCCTTTAGTTTACGAACTGATAGTAAATTCAGAGAAGATAAATGCCGAACAGTTTAAAGCTAGATTAGTGATAAGTTCAGCAGCACCATTGACAAACGAAATCAATAAGGCCTTTCAAAGAAAGTTTTTGGTTAAAATTTGTAATTATTATGGGTTGGCAGAAGTGGGTCCCTGTACCTTTAATGAAGGTGATCTGGATAACGTGGGTAAAGCATTAAAAAATGTTGAAATAAAAATTGGGGACAATAATCAGGTGTTGATTAAATCAGGTTCATCTGCATCCGATTTTTTAGATGTTCAAGGTGAAAGTTTAAAACATTCCTTCACAAAGGACGGTTTTTTTATAACAAAAGACATTGGTGAAATAAATAAGGAAGGAAAATTAATCCTGAAAGGAAGAGTTGGCAGATTGATAAATATACAAGGAAGAAAAATTGATCCGGTAGAGATAGAAACGCTAATTGGAAATCTACCGGGAGTAAAGGATGTACTTGTTAAAGAACAAGATTTAAACGGGCTGAAATTGCTAACGGCTTATATAGAATCAGCGAGTATGAAAAAGGAAACGATTTTGAAATTTTGCTCGGATAATCTGGCTATTTATAAAGTACCACAGCAAATCATTATAAAGGAAAAGTTTCCAAGATCAAGTTCAGGTAAAATATCCATAACAAATTTAGAAATGCAGACAGTATGAAAACAGATGAATTTTTAAATCAGCTTTTTGAATTGCTAAGATCCAAAAATGAAAATTTTAAAGAGTACCAACTTGCTGATATCTATAATAAACCATTAAATGAGCTGGGCATGGATTCCGTTGGATTGGTATCCTTCATGGTCCATATTGAGGATGAATTCGGCATAGAATGGGATGAGGACAGCACCAATACAGATGTTCTTAAAAGCCTTCATTCCATAAATGCGCATATTAAAAAAGAATTGGGTCATGTCTTATAAAATCGGAATAATCGGCTATACAGGAAAACTTGGTACTTCATTGATTTCGCATTTGAATAAAGAAGAATTTGAAATTGTTTTAAAAGCAAATTCAAAAAAATGGGAAGTCCAGGATATGCCGGAGATGATCATTAATGTCTCATCTGCTTCGTCAATTGAGCAAGTTACAACCTACTGTTTAACACATAATATTTCACTCATTGAAGGAACCTCAGGACTGGACGACAAATGTTTGAAAAAAATAGAGACAGCGGCATCGAGTATTCCGGTATTGAGAGCAGAGAATTTTTCATATGGTCATTTTTTACAACAAAGTCTTATAAAATATTTATCCGGGTTGATGAATAAGGAAGCGGATTATCACCTTGCCATCAATGAACGCCATAGTATAAACAAGAAGGATGCACCGAGTGCAACGGCAAAAAAATTAGCCTTGATCTGTGAACAGGAAGAGCTGAAAACACCTACAATTAATTATACACGTTGTGGTATTCCTGTAAGCGATCATGAACTTCATTTGACAATGAATAGTGAGGAATTAGTAATATTTCATGGTGTTGCTGATAGGTTGGCAATAGCGGAGGGTATCACCAGTGCGATAAGATGGTTTATGGATAAACCCAAAGGGTTGTGGACCATGGAAAATGTATATCAAAAAAAATAATCATAAATGGAAACACCAATTTTAGCAGCAGCCTGCACTGAAAGAAAACCCCGTCTGTCATTAGCGGAAGAGAAACTAATCAACAGACTGGCATACTCTTCAAGGATTCTCTCTCAGGAAGATCATGATGATTTTAATCAAGGACAGGTATCGGCACGAATGCCCGGGAAAGCTACTTTTTTTATTAAAAAGGCAATCATCGGTTTCAGTGAAGCGATTCCGGATGATATGGCAGAAGCGTATGTAGATACCAGTCAACCTGTTTTACCTCATCATCCACCTGAAATTGCATTGCATCAGGGAATTTATGAATCCCGAAAGGATGTAAATGCAATCATTCACAGTCATGCACCTTATGCACTTGTATTTGGCGCAACAGATATGGATATTAAACCGATTTCTCATGATGGCGCTTACTTTCAGGGAAGGATCAACCGGTTTGACAAAACAAGTCAAACAATCTTAAACATAGAAGCTGGACGTGCAGTTGCAGAAGCACTGGGAAATGGGATGGCTCTTTTTCTAAAAAATCACGGAGCATTGGTTGTCGGAAAATCCATAAGGGAAGCGACAGTTTTAGCGATTCTCCTTGAAAGGGCGTGTAAGCTTCAATTAATGGCCGAAATGCTAAACAAACCATATTCTGTTTCTTCGGAAGAAGATGTATTGGGAAAAAAAAGTTTTATTTATGATGATACGGCCATTAAAAGCTATTGGGACTATTGTGTTAGAAGAGTAAGGCAAAACGGACAAAACAACTGGATAGATAATGAATAAAGTAACGGATAAAAATTTAATGTTTGGATTAAAAAGTTTCCATCTGCAAACGATAGAGCACGAAGCTTCTCATCCTCAGAAAACGCATATAAATTTTGTGCCCTTTGCCAGATTTACCGATCCCAGCCATTTATATATACATCCAAAATTAATCCATACGAAAAAATTATTAGAATGGGCTTATGGTTACCGATTGCATAAGCATAATGGTAACCGGCATAAAAGAAGGACGCCATCTGCAGGAGGGCTTTATCCGAATGAAGTAATGGTTTTGATTTTTTTGGAGAATAGCTGGAAATTATTGTATTACTCATTTGAACAAAATGATTTTTTCCTGGTTAAAGAGATTAATAAAAAAGATGAGTCTTACTATGATTTATCCGATCGACACGAAATAAAATTATTCTTCATTTCCGTTCTTTGGAAAACGGTCCAGAAATATGGAGTGAGAGCATTCAGGTACAGTTTACTAGATGCTGGTTTTATTGGAGCACATATACAACGAATGTATAGGAAAGTTGCAGAACAAAAAGAAATTAACTTAAATATAGGATACCGGAAAGTGAATGAACTTATCAGGTTAAAAAAAGGGGAGGAGGTCATGTATTCGATTTCTATTCATCATGAATTTGAAATTCCTGAAGAGCCAAAGATCCCAGCAGACTTGAATATTCAGGTTAATTATGAGATGGATGACAGGATGCCTTGTTTAAGCACGAATATGATTAGAGTTATCGATGTGAGCGATAAGGCATTGAAGTGCAAAGGTGAAATTTTACCGCTTCAAAGACAATTTTTTTATTCGTTCGCGAATTGTTTCACCGATATTGAAAACAGATTATCCGCTAATGGTTTTAAAGATGAGCCTGTACACATGGATTATTATGCAAAAATAAAAACAGGTTTTTCTAATTGTGCACTGCAAGTTAAAAAGGTGTTTGGTTTAAAAGTTCATGTGGCTTGTCTGATTAGTAAAATAGTTGATAAAGAAAATGTATTGGAATTGGTTTATACAGGTAGTGACCATTCAAGTACTAAAAAAATCAATAATCTGAGGAGCAGGATAAGAGAAGCATGTCAGAAACAAGAAATTATGTATAATGCTGCTTTTACGTTCGTACTTTTTGTAATTCCAAATGAAATTGAGGATTGGTCCTATTTCAACTATATGAAAAGTGTACTGGCATCCTCATTTATCTGTTCCGAATTGTATTTTTTAGCAATGCATAATAAAATAAGTACAACAACCATTGGAGGTTTTTCAGAAAGGCAAATACTGGAGTTGTTGGATGAAAAAGAAATTTTGCCATTAGTAGTTCAGGCATTTGGAATCGAAAATAAAAAAGAAATAAAAGCAGATGCACTTATAACTCAATAACAACATGAAAAAAAATCATTTGGTTACCGGTGCTACCGGTTTTGTAGGAGGGGCCATTACTCTCGAGATACTGAAAAAGACAGAAGATAATGTATATTGCCTTGTACGCGGTGAAAGTATTGAAGAATGCAATACCCGTTTGAAAGAGTCACTTCACTTATCTGCTTTAGCTTTTGATGAGGATCTTGTTTCAGAAATAAATAATCGCTGTTTCGCCATTAAAGGTGATTTAGAGGAACTTGAGTTGCCATCAGAAATAAGCGAAGGAATAATTGGAATTTCGTATTTATGGCATTCGGCTGCTTCCCTTAAATATGCAGAGCGGGATAAAGCCTTTATCAGCAAAGTAAATATTGATGGCACCAGGCATATTTGCTCGCTGTCTAATCAATTAAATGTTGACCATTTTCATTATATTTCTACTGCATATGTTTGTGGGAAAAAGAAAGGAACCATCGAAGAAAAAGCAATTGAATTAGATAATCCAACCAGTAACTTTTATGAAAAAAGCAAAATAATAGCGGAGCATTATTTATTGGATAATTGTAAAGCAAAGCTAAAAATAATGCGCCCAAGCATTGTGATTGGACATAGTAAAACATTTGCACCGACCAGCTTTTCAGGCATGTATGGTTTCATAATCGATACCAATATCTTTAGACGAAAAGTAGAAAAGGAACTTGGATTTATTCTGGAGCACCGACCCGTAAAAATTGTTTCTGTTCCGGATGATCCTATAAATCTTATCCCGATTGATTATGTGGCTTCTGCAGCAGTAGCTATTGGTTTATCCGATACGGAAAAAAAGTTCTTTCATCTCACCAATGATACGCCTGCATGTGTTGGAGATCCTATGGAATTGATCTTTGACCGCTTAAATCTGAAGAAGCCCATGTATGTGACAACTAAAAATAGTTTTACAGAGATTGACCGTAGACTGGATGAGAATCTTGAATTTTACTCTTCTTATTTATCCGGGATTAAATATTTTTCACGAGAAAATTCGAAAGAAATTAGCGGTGTTTATCAAAATGGTTATGATTCCAGTAGAGAGGTATTGTCACAACAGATTGATTGGTATATAAACTATCTCAATAATGGAGGACTTAAAACCCGGCTGGAAAAAAGGATATTAGAAAAAATGATTATTACACACTGTATATAAATGGAACACGAAATAAAATCAAATTGGAAAGTTGGTTTTCTCCTCTTTCCCGGTTTAACAGCTCTTGATCTGGTAGGACCCTATGAAGTACTAACACGTGCTTTTGACAATTTTTTTCTGGTCGCTCAAACCAAAGAAATAGTAGTGTCGAATACAGGAATGAAGTTTATACCAGATGAAAGCTTTAGATCCTGTGCACAGCTGGATATCTTAATTGTTCCGGGAGGACCCGGACAGACACCGGCAATGGATAACAAAGAAATTATTGATTTTATTATCATCCAAAGTAAAAATGTAAAATTTTTAGCAGCCGTCTGTACAGGTACTTTATTATTGGCAAAAGCAGCTATTTTACAAAATAAAAAAGCAACAACGCATTGGTTGGCGAAGGGGGAGCTGGCAAAGTTTAATAGCAACTATGTAAAAGAAAGAGTGGTTTGGGAAGGGAATATTGTTACCGGTGCAGGAGTGTCGGCGGGTATTGATCTTTCTCTTCAATTAGTAGAAAAAGTAGCAGGAAAAGAAGAGGCACAACGTATTCAACTGGCTATTGAGTATGATCCTCAACCTCCTTATGATTGCGGATCGCCTGATAAGGCACCTGCTCATCTGGTTGAACGGTTAAAAAGTACAAGTCGGTTTCACAAAAAGAAAATAACATGACTCTTAACGAACTAGTAGAAAACAAGAGAATACTTTACTCTCTTGCCTGGTTAGCTTTTGGAAAATATCTGACAATAGCTCTGTTTACCATGCTAAGTAAAGTGCAGTTTGTAAAGGATAAGTCAATTTTTAAAATAGGACTTAGTAAGAAGCAATTGAAGAAAGAATGGTCTTCCCTATGGATGATTCTAACAGATGCTATTGTAATGACTACACTTTTGTTGACAAATACCATTCGTTTGGCAGATGATATAGCTATTAATGTGTTTATTACACTGGTCGTGTTTTTTTTATGGGTAGAGCTTTGGATGTATTGGACACATCGGTGGATGCACGAATGGTCATTTTTGAGAAAAATTCATAGTCATCATCATGTTTCGGTTATACCGCATCCTTTAAGTTCTATTTCCTTTTCGTTTATTGAAAAATTTTTCTTTTATACATGTGGATGGCTTTTGTTTTTAGCTGCTGTTTCATGGATCATACCGATAAGCTTTATGGCGATTATTTATTTTTACACCTTTTATTTCATTGCCAGTCCCATAGCGCATATGAATATTGAAATGTTTAAACCTCCCAAAAATAAAATAGTGCATTCTATTCTTATCCTGGGAACTTCCACCAGTCATGCATTGCATCACACCCGGACAAAGGGGAATTATGGTTTTTTAACAAAGATGTATGATAAGTTATTTCATACGTATTTTCCGGATACGGAGGAAATACAGGAACGTGCTTACAACAAAAATGGTCTTACCACATTGAAAACTACTAAATCCTACAATCATGAATTATCAGAATTTTAAAGAATTTTATCCATTTTACTTAGAGCAGCACCAAAGCAGTGTTTGCCGGACCCTTCATTTTTTCGGAATAGTATCAGGAGCCATTTTTTTCTTTCTGGTACTTTTTACATTTCAAAACAAATGGTGGTTATTATTATCTCCAGCCTGGGGATATGCTTTTGGCTGGGTAGGTCACTTTTTTTTCGAAAAAAACAAACCGGCAACATTCAAATATCCGCTTTACAGTTTCCTGGGAGATTTTGTAATGTTCAAAGACATGCTGATTGGTAAAGTTAAATTTACAAATCCCCATTAAATTAAATAATCAATACATCATTCTCAACAATTAACTATTATGTCAGAATTAATTGAATTACATACAGAGAAAATAGGTACAACGCATTCATTGAGAAAAGCGCCAAAACTACCTTCACATCTTGAAGAGGTGTCTATTGCTAAAACTGTCTGCTTTATCGGCACCTCTTTATTATTGTTTGTTTTACCCGCACTAACTGCCTATTGGGTTTGGATAACACCTGTTCAACTGTTTATAAAATTACCAATAATGCTGGGCCTATTATTTTTTTCCCAACAAGGGTTGCATCTTTTGGGATGGGTAGGGCATGAAGGTTTTCATCTCAACTTAAGCCGTAATAAATTTGTGAGTGCCTATATGGGGATCTTTTTCTCATCTATTATTTTTTCATTTATGCAGATCGGTGCTTCCATTTCACATTGGAATCATCATGCATTTACCAATCAGAAAGAAGACCCGGATATTGAAATTTTTACAAAATTCAGAAATTTCTGGAGTCGTATTCTTTTGGCCAGGCTATATGCCAATCGTATTTATTTGAAAAATACAATTGCGATGGCACTTGGCAGAAAACTTAATTACAAGATCGTTTTGCCTTTTAACAAGGCACAAGTGAGAATAATGGCCATAACAAACCTTTTTCTGAGTTCGGTTTGGATAAGCTTTTATATTTACATTCTATTTAAATTTCCAGTGTTGGGCATTGTTTGCATTGTAATTCCTCATGTTCTATCCATTTTTTACAGCAGTATACGTTCTTATATTGAACATGCAGATACGGGAATGGAGCTATTTGAAAATACGCGTACAAGAAATAATCCTTTCTTTACCTTTTTCTATTTCGGAAATAATTATCATCTCGAACATCATTTATACCCACAGATCCCTTGTTATCATCTTCCCGCAGTTCACGATTATTTGAAGGAGCAAGGATATTTTGATAATAAGAGTGTACACATCGTAACAGGAATACTGGACGCTTATAATTATGCTACCAGTAAGTATCAGTATCCCCTTGGAACAGATCATAAAAGCAGAGAGTAATTCTGTATTTATTTTAAAACAATTCTGCCAAGTAAATTGTTAAACACTTTTTTGGCTTCCAATAATTGATGCTGAGTCTGCATAAGAGTGACCATTTCTTCTTCCGCAGGATTTTCTTTCAGACGTTTTTGTATATCATGTATCATCATTTCCAAGCGACGGCTTTTAAGGGCATATACAGCATTCAGGACTGATTTTTTCAGAATATCTTCTTCCATTGTTGTGTAAATGCTATGCTGATCCCACTTGGATAAGGTGTACGGACTACTTATCAAATCAACCGTAAGTGCACTAATAGAAGGGTTTTCGTGATTAATAAAAAAAGAATAATCAGGTACATTTTCTTGTTCAAGTTGCTGAACAAACTCATTGAAGATGCTATTGTATAATAAATTTTCTAAAATAATATTGTCATGCTGCAATTCATGTATGATTAAATAAGCGGCACTGATAGGAAGTTGAATGGTTTTTCCTTCTTCATCTTCGCTATCGATTAAAACATTTCTGTTCCCATAATTGACTAACAATCGGATAATATCTCTTTCCTGATGTTCAGTGTCCAGAATAACAGCTCTCTTTTCTTCCGGAAGAGTGACATCTTCTGATGAATCAGGTATGGATGAAAGCGGTTGTTCTGGGTTTTGCCTTTTTTCATTGAATTTTCTGCTTCTGATTTTATTCAGTTCATTAAACAGAATTTCTTCCTGAACATCAAGTATACGACTACATTCTTTTACATATACCGATCTGTAAATTGCCTCAGGTATTAAAGCAATTGTTTCCATAATTTCTTTGATCAATCCTGCTTTTTTGATCGGATCATTTTGTGTATCACCTAATAAAAGATTTGTTTTAAAAGAAATAAAATCTTTTGAATTAGAGGAAATGAATTTTTTTAACTCTTCAGAACTCACTCTTTTTGAGAAAGAATCAGGATCTTCGCCTTCAGGGAAAAGCAATACTTTAACATTTAATCCTTCTTCCAGGATAAGA
>CAZMRM010000026.1:13939-17612 GCA_964568515.1 uncultured Chitinophaga sp.
TCTGAAACTGGCTTTAATACCGGCACTATCACCATCATACAGAATCGTGATGTTATTGGTGAATTTGCGAATAAGCTTAATTTGGCCAATGGTTAAAGAGGTTCCGCTGCTTGCCACTACATTTTCAATACCGGCCTGATGCATAGAAATTACATCCGTATAACCTTCTACCAAAAAGCAATTCTCCTGTTTAACGATTTCTTTTTTTGCAAAGAAAATTCCATAAAGGACATCACTTTTATGATAAATTTCACTTTCGGGTGAATTGATATATTTTGCAATTTTTTTTGTATCTGTTCTAAGGGTCCTGCCACCAAAGGCAATCACTCTGCCGGTAGCATTGTGTATCGGGAACATCACTCTTCCCCAAAAGCGATCTGCCAATCTGGAGCTTACCGGTTCCGTTGTTGGTTCGGATATGTCTGTTTCGGAAGCAGGAGGAGCTGGCTGATCATTCTTGTACTCAATGGTTAATCCGGACCGGACCAGGTATTCTTGTTTATAGCCTGTTGCCATTGCCACATCCGTAAAAGCAGTTCGTTCATTCAAGCTGTATCCGAGTTGGAATTTTTGTATAATGTCTTCTCTGAAACCTCTTTCTTTAAAATAGCCCAATCCTACTGATTTTCCTTCATCTGTGTTATATAAATTTTCTGAGAAATGTTTTTGGGCAAAGGAGGTTACAACTAATAAACTTTCCCGGTCATTTTGAGTTTTAACCTGCTCTGGTGTTTGCTCTTCTTCTGTAATTTCAATATTATATTTTTTGGCGAGATAACGCAGTGCATCCGGGTAAGACATTTGTTCTTTTTCCATGATAAAATTGACTGCGTTTCCTCCTTTTGCACAACCAAAACATTTGTATATACCTTTGGCAGGAGAAACATAAAAAGAAGGTGTTTTTTCATCGTGGAAAGGACATAAACCAATGAGGTTTACTCCTCTTTTTTTTAAGGAAACATAGTCGCCAACTACTTCTTCAACACGGGCAGCTTCTACTATTTTATCTATGTCTTCTTTGTGTATCACCTATAAAATGAAATTAGCTTTCCTTTTTGGAAAGCTAATTTACGAAGATTTACGCTTGAAAAAGGAATTATTTCCCTGATAATTGCGCTATAGCACGTTGAATTTCTGTGGAGTCCGGGTTCAATTGTAATGATTTTTTGTATTGTGCAAGGGCAAGTTGTTTTTTACCCATTAACCGGTAGGTTTCTCCTAAACCGTGATAAACGTTCCATGAATTCGGATAATTGCTTTCATTTAGTTTAAAGACCTTATAAGCGGCATCCATTTTTTTAGCTTTCAGTAACTGAAATCCGATATCATTAAAATATACATCATTGTAAGCATATTGCAATGGAGCAATGCCGGCCATTTCTGTTTCCAGTGTTTTTATACGGGTAATAAAATAATCAAAGGGGATGATGCCGGCAATAAAGTCTTCTTCGTATTTGGCTACACAAGAGCCTAAGAAATTATATTTATTATCAGCAGGGCACTTATTATTACTGTATGCATAAAACATACGGTCACCATCAATCATAAATACAGAATCGGCTGATTGCATTACCAATTCATCAAAATTCAGAAATGCAGCCAGTGCCAATTGAGAGTAATTTTGAGAAGCATTTTTAAATCCTCCGTAGGTTGTTTGCCAAACGGTTTGAAGAAGCCCGATTCCGCCTTCAGAAGGATTTATTTTCCTGATAACTCCTGCAACGTTACCTGCACCTGCATGGTAAGCATGCAATACGAGTAAACGGAACCATAAATCTGTTTCATTGTAAGAGAGATGAGCACTATCCAGCATGGTACGTACATATGGAATGCAGATACGTTTTAATAAGCGAGAGGCACCCAAGGCAGATTTTTCAACAATGGTGCGTTCATCAATATGTTTGTTTACAACTAATCCCTGATTACGTGCTACAGCGGGCATAAGCTGAAAAGGCCCATTGGCCCCAACATTGGATTTGGTGTTTGTTTTTCCAGGGCTTTCAATAAGCAGGATGGCCTGAGCATACCATGGATCAACATTATTTTGTTTAAATATATCAATAGAACGGTTAATGGTTGGAAGTGCCTTTTTAAATTCGTAAAAATCTTTTTTGCCGCAGGTGATGAGCAAACTGGAACTATCTGTCACGTTATGAAAACGCCGGATACTATCTTTAAACAAATTACGTCTCGAATCACTCAACCGGTTCCAGTCTTTCATACTGATTCTACTAACAATCTGACGCGTACTGGCAACATTAACAAGAGCAGAGTCCGGACATAGCGTCATAACTTGTTGCCAGAACCGGGGTTGAGGAAGCAGATGCCAACCTTCTTTGTAGAGGATGGAATCATTAATAAACTTCATCCGTGTTACATCGTTATAATTAACAATGTATTTTTCTATAACTGCTACTTCTGTCGCATTTACTTGTGCAAGGCTGCAAAGAGACACACAATGTAATAACACCAACAACAAAAGCCTGCTTCTTAAACGGATTGTATGTTTGAACATAAATTTTAAATTTTATGGTTAAAAACCGAATTTATACCTGCCGGCTTTGATTACAAGATACGAATAATTTTTGAAAAAAACGATCACGGCAGTTTGGTTATTGTGTACGTGAAGTTACAGCGGTAGTTTCAGTTAAATTAAAAAAGATCACGAAACCCTGTAAAATGCTTGGAATAAGGGAATACAAAAAATAGTTTCAATAGTGACCAATTAATTTTATGAACGAATTAAATAGTTTATTTTAAAAAAAATCCTCAGAAAAATACAGAATGAAAGCTGGAATGATTTTTTAATTTGTTTACATTTGTCAATAACCCTTTACAAATAAATTTTATAAAACTCTCTTATGGCAACAGACAGATTTGAAGCTCATGATTATTATTTAATGGATGAGTTATTAACTGACGAACATAAATTAATCCGTGAAACTGCCCGTTCATGGGTAAAAAAAGAAGTTTCACCGATTATAGAGGAGGCGTGTCAAAAAGCAAGTTTCCCCAAACAATGGATAAAAGGACTGGCGGAAATAGGAGCATTTGGACCTTACATCCCTTCCGAATATGGAGGTGCAGGTCTTGATCAGATTTCATACGGATTACTGATGCAGGAATTGGAACGCGGAGATAGTGGGCTTCGTTCCACAGCTTCAGTACAAAGTTCGCTGGTAATGTATCCTATTTATTCATTTGGATCGGAGGAGCAGAAACGCAAGTACCTTCCCAAACTGGGATCAGGGGAATTTATGGGCTGCTTTGGCTTAACCGAACCTGATTATGGTTCTAATCCAAGTGGCATGATTTCCAATATAAAGGACAAAGGAGATCATTATTTGTTGAACGGGGCAAAAATGTGGATATCCAATGCTCCATTTGCTGATATAGCAGTGGTTTGGGCAAAAGATGAAGCAGGTGATATCAGGGGAATGATTCTCGAAAGAGGAATGGAAGGTTTTACAACCCCTGAAACTCATGGAAAATGGAGCTTAAGAGCAAGTGCAACAGGAGAACTCGTATTTTCCAATGTAAAAGTACCGAAAAACAATATATTTCCCAATGTTAAAGGATTAAAAGGCCCCTTAAGCTGTTTAAATTCTGCCCGCTATGGTATCTCCTGGGGTGCGATCGGTGCAGCAATGGATTGTTATGATTCGGCTTTAAG
>CAZMRM010000027.1:0-1046 GCA_964568515.1 uncultured Chitinophaga sp.
TCATAGGACTCAACCGCTACCTTGGCACGTTCACCCGGTTCACGAACAATTTTCTTAATTGTAATTAATCCATCAAACACTTCCGGAACTTCCAATTCAAATAAGCGTTCTAAAAACGCCGGTGAAGTTCGTGATAATACAATTACAGGTGAATTGTTTTTCATTTCCACTCGTTGTACCACTGCTTTTAATGTATCTCCTTTCTTAAAAAAATCAGATGGTATTTGTTCTGATTTTGGTAACAATAATTCGTTTCCGTCTTCATCCAGAATAAGAAGTTCTTTTTTCCAGATCTGGTAAACTTCTCCTGTCATGATCTCTCCAATTTTTTCTTTGTATTTTTTATACAAACTATCTTTTTCAAGTTCCAGAATTTTAGATACCAGGTTCTGACGAACGGCAAGTACTGCACGTCTTCCGAAATCCAATAATCTTACCGGAGTTGTAATCTCTTCTCCCAACTCAAGGTCTGCATCAATTTTTTGGGCTTCTGTTAAACTAATATGTTTCGCTTCATCATAATCAAAACTGTCTTCGGCAAATTCATCATCCACGACTTCCCGATTGTGCCAAATCTCAATATCACCACGATCCGGATTTACAATAATGTCAAAGTTTTCGTCTGATCCGTACTTTTTCAACAACATGCTGCGAAACACATCTTCAATAATACTCATCAGTGTTGCTCTGTCGATGTTTTTTACTTCTTTGAATTCCGAGAATGATTCAATTAAATTGATACTTTCCATTTGTTTAAATATTAAAATAAAATTACAATTTTAGTTTCTTTGATTTGATTAAATGTTAAATTGATATGATTAATAACCTCTTGTTTGGCTTTCTTGCCTTCTATTTTTTCTTTGCTTTTAATTTCCAATGTTATTCCTTCTTCCGAAGCCGTTAATAATTTTCCCGTCAGTTTTTTATTTTCTTTTGTTAGTACATCTACATACTTACCCATGTTTTTCTGGTACTGGCGCAAAATCTTAAATGGCTCTGTAAGCCCTGGCGACATGACATTCAATTCAAAATCATCTTTCTCGCGG
>CAZMRM010000027.1:1056-17274 GCA_964568515.1 uncultured Chitinophaga sp.
CATCGCCACACAATCCGCAATGGAAACACCTTTATCATTATCCAATAAAACAGTGATTTTATTTCCTGGTTTTACACTGATATCAACAAGAAAATTAGTGCCTTCAACCAGTTTTTCTTCTGCAAGTTCTTTTATTGATGTTACTGTAATCATTACTAAGTTATAACAACGGAAAGAGGGGACTTTTGTCCCCTCTTAAAATTTAATTCTTTCTGAATCGGATACAAATATAGGAAAAATTTCCCGTTTTGCAAATTCATCTTCATTTTTTTAGAATTTCATCTATTATTTTTTATTGTTAAGCAACCTAAATACAACTTTTTGCATCTTATTAACAGAAACACAACAAGCGTTTAACACCCCTTTAACCAGAAGGACTAAAAAAATTCCGATTTTTATTTTTAAATTAAATATTTATTTGTCTACATTTGTTGCTTATTTATCTTTTTAATTTAGAGTTTCATCGAAAAATTAATGCTAACGCTTTTTAAACTAAAAAAATTATGCAAAATCTATTGGGAATATCCAAAAACACTAAAAACAAACTTTCCAGAGTATGTTTATTAGTCGCTGCTAATGTATTAGCTACAGTTAATACAATTATGGCACAAAATGATCCCGCCGTTGAAAATATTAAAAAGACAACAGATGCGGCTAAAGATGAATTCGCAAGACAAGAATTAATGGGTTATGTGTATATGGTAGTAGGGTTTGGTTTAGTTATCGCCATTGCCTGGTTTACAAATACAAGAGTACAAAAACGCAGAAATGAAGAAGCAGCACAAAGAGCTGCTGCACGTCATCATCACCATGCTCATGATCCGCATCACAGAACAACAATGACCCGCAGAAGACCAGCAACCAAAGTTAATTAACCTTTACTCCTTTGTTGTAGGTGGTTTCCATTATAATCTTACCATTCTTATCATAATAAATCCATTTGCCGTGTGGTTTACTTTCCACACGGCCGGATTTACTATCTTTTACCAAAGTATATGTAGTGATGCTCTTCGGTTTTGCATTTTCGTACCAGGCCTTACAATCTCCACTTAGTTTTCCGTCTTTGAACGTTTGTTCCATGGACTTTACCCCTGTTTCATAGTAATAGGTCCATAACCCGTTTGGACGTTCCTGAATGTAATTTCCTTCACTGTCCTTAAAACCATAAGGGGTCCAGGACAACCAATGCCCCTCTTTTTTACCATCTTTGTAGGATCCTTCTTCTTTTATTTTACCCGAGTCATAGTAATATTTCCATAAACCATCTTTGAGCTCATTCTTATAAAACCCTTCAAAATTAGGCTGGCTATTGGGAAACCAACCTTTCCAGCTTCCATGCATTTTTCCTTCTTTAAAATTACCTTCATCCTTCCGATTTCCATTCTCATACCATGAATTCCACGCCCCTTCCTCTTTTCCCAGCATGTAATTTCCTTCCTCCAGCTTTTGGCCATTTTCAAACCAGGTGGTCCATTTTCCTTCTTTTTTACCTTTACGATAGTCTCCTGTTTTCCATTTGGCTTCTGTATTATAAAAAAACGACCAGGTACTATCCTGTAAATTGTCTTTATAAATACCTTCTGATTCTTTTTTTCCATTGTTGTACCAGTACATCCATTTTCCTGTTTTGATTTCCTCTTTCAACAAGCCTTCCATCATTAACGTCCCATCTTCTCTGTACCATTTCCAATAACCATCCTTTTTATCATTAACAAAGGGGCCTTCGCTTTTTACATTGCCGTTTTTAAACCAATTGATACATTTTCCATTCTTTTTTCCTTTTATGTAATTTACCTGATAGTCTTTTTCACCGGTAGAAGTATAAAATATCCATTCTCCTTCTATGTACCCATCTTTATAATTTCCTTCCCCTTTTTTCTTTCCGTTATCGTAAGCCATTGTAAACTTACCGTTCCCATCTTTTATAATCTGTTCACCGTTTGCCAGCCATAAGTTCATCAGCAAAACATCCTGATCTTTATAAACCAATTCCTGCTTTGGTTTTCCATCCTTAAACCATTCTTTCCAGGTGTTCAGCTCTTTCCCTTCTTTATACTCTCCTTCTTTTTGTTTAGTCCCATCTGAAAACCAGCCTGTATAAAGTCCATCAGGAAGGTCGTTTTTAAAATGTCCCTCACTTTCTTTTGTGCCTGTTGTATAATAGTAAGTCCAGGTTCCATCTTTTTTTCCGGCTTTATAACTCTCCACACTTTTTAAATTTCCATCTTCGTACCATCCGGTCCAGGTACTATCTGCTAAATTATTCTTAAAAAACGTTTCTTGTGCCTTATTCCCGTTGATATACCAATATTTCCAGGATCCATTCTTTTTACCCAGCCAATAATTCTCTTCTGCTTTCAGTTTTTTACCGGGATAATAAAAAATAAATTTTCCATTTTCTCTGCCTTCCGTAAAATGACCTTCTTTTGCTATTTCCCCGTTTTCAAACCAGGCGATGTATTTTCCATCCTGCATTCCATTTTTCATTTGCTGCTCACTTTTTTTCTTAGTTTGAGCCTGGTCCCAGAATTCGGTGACAACCTGGGCAAACAAATTATTGATAAAGAGTACCAGCACAAAGAAGGTGACTTGTTTTTTCATTAATTGATCATCGTTTAAGCGTTCTGTTTATGATACGTAAAGGTTCGCTTGTTATTGTTTTAAAAAAAGAGCTGAAGATTCACTTCAGCTCTTTAAAAAATTAAATCATTCTTTTTAATTAGTATTGATTACTTTAAACAATTCATCCAGTTTTGGTGTTAAAATAATTTCTGTTCTTCTGTTCTTTTTTCTTGCTTCTGATGTTTTTGCATTATCGAGCGGGAAGTATTCTCCACGGCCAGCTGCTGTTAAGCGCTTAGGATCGACCTTGCTATTTTTAACAATTATTTTTACGATGGAGGTGGCACGCATCACGCTTAAATCCCAGTTATCTTTAATTTCTCCCTTTCCAATCATTGGAACATCATCCGTATGACCTTCGATCAATACATTGATATCTTCATTTTGTTCCAATACTTTAGCTAGTTTTTTCAGGGCTTCTGCTCCTTTTGTTTCTACATTAATGCTTCCCGAAGCGAATAAAAGATTTTCGTCCATCGAAACATATACTTTTCCGTTTTTCTGTGTGATCGTTAACCCTTTGCCTTCAAAACCAAGCAATGCATCCGATAATGTTTTCTTCAGGTTAAGAACGGCTTCATCTTTACTTTTCAAAACAAATTCCAATTCTGCTACGCGTGCCTCCCGTTTTTTCAGCTCTATATTCAATTGATCCAATTCTTTCTTTTGTGCATTAAGAACGATTTCTAATTGTTTTAACTCATCTTGTTTCTTTAAAACCTGTTCCTGCGTTACTTGCAGTTCCCCATTTATTTTTTTTGTATCATTCCGGTTACCTTCCAGCAGCAGATTATATTTCTTAACCAGCTCTTCATTTATCATATTGAGTTTATCATAACGATTCACCGTGTTACGATAACTTATTCCCAAGATGGCTGTATCCTTTACCAAACCTGCAACCATGCGTTGATGATCCTCGAGCCCCCTGGATGTTTCTTTTAGTTTTGCTTCACATCCTTCCAGATTTGATTTGGAGGTTGCCAGATCTGTTTCACAGGTTTTTCGTTTTGCTTGCTCCTTTTCAAGATTACGAACGGGCACACAAGAATATATAGATAGAATAGCGGTAGTAATAAAAAGGCAATGAATCTTTTTCATTTGTAATAATTAATATTAGTAATTATGTAAAATTATACTATTCGGATGTCTAAAAATGATCCTTTTAAAGAGTTTATGCACAATAAAAACACTTGAAAGGTCAAGGGATTGTTAATAATTGGTGGGTGATGTCTCGCAAAAAGAGCAGTAAACCTTTTAATGTTCTTTGCTTTTTTTCGAAAGTGGTGTAAAGTATACTTCTGACATGTCGCGATATTCCATCGCATTTGCTGGAAAATTATTCACATTGGGTTGAATTAACCGATAGCTTTCATCATAAAATAAAGGTACTGCCACTGCATCATCGATCAACTTTTGATCAGCCAAGCGATAAAGATCATATCTTTTTTTATCATCTGTTTCATGGGCAGAAGCCTCAAACAAAGAGTCAAAAACAGGATTCTGATAACGTACATTGTTCATCGTGGATCTGTCAGTTAATTTTTGTGGTACTCCTTTTCCATAAAAAAGAATTAAAAAAGCTGCTGGATCAGGATAGTCTGCTACATACGAGTACCTCCAGAATTGAGCTTCACCTGTTTCCAAACGATCCAGATGATCCGAAAAGGGAATGGTAATGATTTCAATATCAATGTTTAAATTATTCTTCAACATTTTCTTTATGAATTCGGCCACTTGAATATTTCTGTCGTTTCCCCCATTATTGATCTGAAGTGTTAAATGAGGAAATCCTTTACCTTTGGGATAACCTGCTTTTGCTAAATATTTTTGTGCCTTTTCCACATCGTAAACATAGCCGTTCAATTTTTTGAATTCATATCCTTTAAATGAAGGCGGAACCATTCCATAAAATGCAGGCACTCCTTCTCCCTGCAAGGTATAATTTACAAGGCGCTCCCGATCGATCGCGTAATTAAAAGCAAGACGAAGGTCCTTATTTTTAAAAATATCACCTTGATGCTGAAATCCAAGGTAATAAGTGCTCATAGCCGGCACAATTTGTATTTCAAAAGGAGAATTGCCCTCTTTGGCATTATCCAGTTCACCTAAAATATTAGGTACCATCTCAATTGGTAAACGATAGATCATATCCAGGTTACCTTTTTGAAATTCCATCAATTCGGCTTTCTTTTCTCTGATAAAAGCATATTTAAGTCCATCCAGATAAGGCAGTTGATTTCCAAATCGATCTTTATTCCGATAATCCGGATTACGTTCAAGCATCACCACTTCTCCTTGTTTTATCGTGCTAACCTGAAATGGTCCTGTTCCTACACACTTGGTTCCCATTTGGGCAGGACCATATTTATGAAATGCTTCTGGTGGATAGATCATGCAACCGGTTGTTGCCAATACATTTAAAAATCCTGCAAAAGGATGTGTCAAGGTAATTTGAAGTGTATAATCATCCAGGACTTTAATTCCTGAAACACCTTTTGACAAAGGCGTTTTATTCTTGGTTGATTGATAATATTCTGTTGCGCCTCTTACCCTGCCTTTAAAAGTAGTATTAAATTGCAGGTTTTCAGGAAATGACGTGCAGAGTTGATCGAAACAGAATTTAATATCATTCGCTACCACCTCCCTTCCTTGTCCATCTTCAAAACAAGGATCGTCATGAAACTTAGCGCCCTTTCTTAAATGAAACGTCCAGATGGTAGCATCTTTGTTTTTTTCCCAGCTTTCTGCTAAACAAGGCTTAACAGTAAGATCGGCTTGTGAAAGTTTAACCAGTCCTTCATATACTTGAAGAGCGATGTGTTGAGAAGCTTCTTCCATGATACTTGATGGAAAAAGACTTCTAAAGTTTTCCGTTTCATTCATACGAAATACTCCACCATAATAAACATTTCCATTGGCCTTTGTATATTCCCCGGTTGTTTTATTTTTCATGCCACAAGACTTAAAAAGTCCGGTGAGTAGCAACAAATAAATTACCCTTCTCATATAATTCCGCTTCCTTCCATTCAATACTCTTCTTCTGATAGTTCCCCTATTACGAAAAATGAAAAGAATGGTTCTAAAAATCAATCTCAAGAAGAACAGGGCAATGATCCGAATGTCTTGCCTCTGAAAGTATTGCTGCGCGCCTCATTTGAGGCGAAAGATTCTCCGTTACCATGTTATAATCAATACGCCAACCCAGATTTTTTGCCCTCGAATTTGCTCTAAAACTCCACCAACTATAATTATGGGGTTCTTTATTAAAATGCCTGAAGCTGTCAATGAACCCTGATTTAATAAATCCGTCGATCCAGACCCTTTCCTCAGGTAAAAATCCACTGCTGTTAGCATTGCTTTTCGGATTATGAATGTCAATCGGCTGATGACAGATATTGTAATCCCCGCAAATTATTAATTTTGACCGTTCATTTTTCAGCTCATTGATATATGCCTGAAAATCTTCCATCCATTTGAATTTAAATATTTGACGAAGTTCTCCGCTACTTCCGCTAGGATGGTATACGCTCATAACGGAAAGATCACCATAATCTGCTCTTAAAACCCTTCCTTCATCATCGTATATTTTTATTTTACAGCCATATTCCACATGATCCGGCTTACGTTTCGAAAAGATCGCTACTCCACTGTATCCTTTTTTAACAGCCGGGTGCCAATAATGATGATATCCCATTTGTTCAAAAACAGCCGTATCCAACTGTGATGGTTCTGCTTTTAATTCTTGCATGCACAATATATCCGGATCGGCTGCTTTCATCCATTCCAATAATCCTTTATTCATTGCTGACCTTATTCCATTTACATTGTATGTGATAATTTTTGTCATTTTTATACGTATATCTAATGTCTGCAAAGGTATTAAATGCTTTTGTTTGTACATAATTTAGTATTTTTAAAACTGTGATCTTCCGAAGGACAATACTGCTTTTTATTTTCCTGTTTATCTGCACTGCTTATTATGCTCAATACAGCAGTAACAGCCAATTTCGGAAAATAAACGTGCGCAAAGACACCATTCAACTGGATTCATTAAGTATTATTCCCGGATCACTGGAAATTAAAGATTTCAATGGAATATCACTTGATACTTCTTTTTATAAAATAAATTATGGGGAAGGGATTATTATCATTGACCGCAAGAAACTTCCTGCTTCCATAATTACAGACAGTCTACAATTTACCTACAAAACCTTTCCTTACTTATTTTCTTCTGAAACCAAACACAAAGAAATAGATCGTATACGACCCGATATTCAGGGGCGTAAAGATCCTTTCAGTTATACTTTTGAAAATAGAAGTGATGACCTATTTAAGATGGAAGGACTGAACAAGAGCGGCAGTATTTCAAGAGGCATTTCCTTTGGTAATAATCAGGATTTGTCTGTCAACTCCAATTTAAATCTTCAATTATCAGGACATTTAACTAACAACATCGATATTTTGCTTGCCGCTACTGATAATAATATCCCAATACAGCCCGAAGGGAATACCCAACAATTGCAAGAATTTGATAAGGTTTTTATTCAGTTCTCCAATCCAACCACAAAATTGATTGCGGGTGATTTCCAATTGATGAGACCAAGTGGTTATTTCATGAATTTTTACAAAAAATCTCAGGGATTGAGTTTTTCAACTGTTCGGAAAATTACTGCTTCTGAACAAAAGGATACTTCTAAAACAGGATTATACAGAACTTCATTAAGTGCTGCTGTATCCCGAGGAAAATTTTCCCGTAACCAGATTCAGGGAATAGAAAGCAATCAGGGACCGTATCGCTTGATTGGAGCCGAAAAAGAACTTTTTATTATCGTACTCTCCGGAACGGAGAAAGTTTATATCGATGGGCGGCTTTTAACACGGGGACAAGAAAACGACTATATCATTGATTACAACACCGCAGAAATTACATTTACAGCAAAACAGTTAATCACCAAAGACAAACGAATTGTTGTTGAATTTCAGTATTCGGATAAAAATTATGCCCGCTCACTCATGCATTTTTCAAATGATTATGAACATGAACGTTTAAGAGCTCATATTCACGTATACTCGGAACAAGATAGTAAGAACCAGCCGTTACAACAGGAATTAAGCAATGAACAAAAAGCGTTGCTTTACCGCATAGGCGATACACTTTCAAAAGCCGTTTCTCCAAGTATTGATAGTATTGGATGGAACTCTACTGAAGTATTGTACCGAAAAGCGGATTCCGTCATTGGAACAAAACTATTTCAACCTGTATACGTTTACAGCACGGATAGTACAAAAGCCAACTACCGGTTAACGTTTAGTAATGTTGGACAAGGAAACGGTAACTACAGACAAGTTTCGTCCAGTGCAAACGGAAAAGTTTTTGAATGGATGATGCCAGATACATTAACGGGACGGTTAAACGGAAGTTTTGAACCGGTTATACAGTTAATTACTCCAAAGAAAAAGCAAATGGTTACTGCTGGTGTGGACTATGCGTTACGTAAAAACACTACTGTTTCGGTAGAAGCTGCGGTCAGCAATAATGACCTGAATACTTTTTCAAGTGCGGATCAAAATGATGATGTGGGATACGGACTAAAAATGAATTTTACAGATGCTTCACCTCTGACAAACGAATCTAGCGGCAATGATTCAACCTATTCCCCCATTGTTTTACTCAGTAATGTAAACTATGAATATGTTCAAAAGAACTTTGCACCCATTGAGAGGTACCGTAGTATAGAATTTGAAAGGGATTGGAACCGTTCAACAGTACAGGTATTAAGTGACCAGCATATTCTTGGAGCAGGTGTCGGGCTTTCAAAAAAAAATATAGGAACAATTGCTTACCGGTTCAATGCATTTTTTGAGGGAAGTAATTACAATGCGAACAAACATTTTGCTAATCTTAAAATCGCTAAAAAAAATACTTTAGTGTTGTATGATGCCAGTTTCCTAAGTTCCAAAAGTAATAACAACACTAATTTTTACAGGCATAAAAGTGGTGTTTCGCAAAAGATCAAGTTTTTTACTGTTGGTGTAAAAGATGAGTTTGAACAAAATAAATTCTCTTTAAGCCCTTCATCAAATGATACTTTAGTAACAACAAGTTATCGTTTTTGGGAATGGCAGACCTATGTACAAAATTCGGATACCACAAAAAATAAATACGGACTAAATTATAAACAGCGTACTGATTTTTCCGCTAACAGAAACATAAGTGCTACAGCGCTCAATAAATCAGCATTTGCAGAAAGTTACGGAGGTTATTTTGAATGGTTACAAAACCCAAATAATCAACTGAAGTTAAATGCTACCTATAGAAGATTACAAATTGTTGACAGTACACTGACTGTTCAAAAACCGGATAATTCTCTTGTAGCAAGAATAGAATACAATTTAAGGATTCTTCAGGGTTTTATCTATTCGAATACTTATTATGAGATCGGTTCGGGACTAGAAATAAAAAAGGAGTTTTCCTTTATTGAAGTCCCTACCGGACAAGGGGTATACACCTGGAATGATTATAATAAAAATAAAATTAAGGAATTAAACGAATTCGAAGTAGCCCGGTACCCTAATCAGGCCAGTTATATAAAGGTATATACACCTACAAATGATTATATAAAAACATACAGCAATCAGTTCAGTCAAACATTCATGATAAAACCTTCTGCTATCTGGGCAGCAAAAAAAGGATTTAAAAAATTCATTTCCCTCTTCGCAAATCAGGCTTCCTATCGCGTGGAACGAAAGTCAACGGAAACAGATTTTAAAAAAGCATATAACCCTTTTCTAAATAAAACCAACACCACCTCTTTGGCGGCTTTAAATTCTTCTTTCAGAAACACTCTTTTTATCAATCAGCTGAATCCTGTTTTCGGGGTAGACCTGAACTATCAGGACATACGGAGTAAAACATTGCTTATCAACGGATTTGACCAATTAATAACCGCTTTTAAACAAATTCAGCTTCGTTGGAACCTTACACAGAAAATGAGTATAAATGGCGACTACAAAGATGGAAGGAAAAGCAGCTCCTCTCAGTTTTTTACGATGCGCGATTATTCCATAAAATATTATGAAGCGGAACCAAAACTTAATTACCAACCCAACACGGCTTTTCGTGTTTCCCTATCTTATAAATATACCGACAAAAAAAACAACACCTTTACAAATTCGGATAGTATGAATACGATTCGAGGAGGAGAAGCAGCTTTTCTGAATGACTTTGGATTAGAAATAAAATACAATGTTCTGGATAAAGGCAGTTTGAATTTAAAAGTAAATTATGTGCAAATTAAATTTGACGGAATTGAAAATTCTTCGATTGGTTTTGAAATGCTTGATGGATTAAAAACAGGAAAGAATTTAATATGGGGATTTAGCTATCAACGTACACTTTCAAATAATCTTCAGTTGAGCTTAACGTATGATGGACGTAAATCACCAGCCAGCAAGGCAATTCACACCGGAGGAGCACAAATAAGAGCCTATTTTTGATCCTGACATCCATTCAACCTGCAAAAAAATTTTTTTAGTTAGAAAAATTTAGTTTATAATTGCTGGCACAAACATTGGCAAATTCGTATAAATAAATTATTTTATCCTATGAAAAACAGATTGTTTGTTTTATCTGCTATTATATTAACATTTGCTATCACAGCAAACGTATTAGCAGGTTCTACTTCTATATCCTCTCTTTCCATTTTTATACAAGGAGATGCAAAGATCCAGATTAAACCTGAAGAACTACCTGAAGGCGTGAAAAAAACGCTGGCAGATGATAAGTATAAAGGCTGGGAAATTTTAGCCGCGTTTTGGGTAAAATCCAAAACCGAATATTATGAAATAACATTAAAAAAAGAAACGGACAGCAAAATTTTAAAATTTGACAAGGATGGTAAACCCATTGAAGAGGTTAAATTTTAGAAGGAGCTGAATTTTTTCATTCAAAATGAAGACAAGGCTTTATTTCCTTGTCTTTTTTTTGTAATTATGTTATTACCTTTATAAGGTCAATACTGTTAATTATGGAATTTAAAGATTATTACAAAATTCTTGGCGTCAGTAAAACTGCAACAACAGAAGAAATAAAAAAAGCTTACCGTAAACTGGCTGTTAAATACCATCCTGATAAAAATCCCGGAAATAAAACTGCCGAAGAAAAATTTAAAGAGGCCAATGAAGCCAATGATGTTTTAAGTGATCCTGAAAAAAGAAAAAAATATGATGAATTAGGAGAAAACTGGAAATATTATCAAAATAACAATCCACCACCTCATCAAGGATTTAACCAGGGCCGGCAACAATACCAATATTCTACTTCGGATGAAGATTTTGGAGGTGGTAATTTTTCAGATTTCTTTGAATCCATCTTTGGAAACCGTTTTGGTGGTAAAAGCAGAGGGCCTTCAAAAGGCGAGGATTATCAAACAAATGTTACTCTTTCCTTGGAAGAAGCATATACCGGCACAGCACGCTTGCTGGAAGTAAATGGTGAAAAGCTGCAAATGAAATTTAAACCGGGAACAAGCGATGGTCAGAATCTAAGGATAAAAGGGAAAGGGGGCCTTGCCGGAAAAGGCGGAGTAAGAGGTGATATTTATGTAAATGTTCACATTCCTCCACATTCTTATTTTGAAAGAAAGGGGGACGATTTGTATTGTGATTTTCCACTCGATATATATACTGCTATTTTAGGAGGAAAAACCAACGTCAGAACATTAAAAGGAAACATTCAGCTTTCCATTCCTAAAGAAACAGATAATGGCAAGATCCTCCGGTTAAAAGGACTGGGTATGCCCAAATATGGAAAAGACAATGAGTTTGGCGATATGTATGCAAAGGTTAAAATTGTACTTCCTAAAAATTTATCCGCTGAAGAAATTGCGTTGTTTCAACAATTAAAAAATAAACGTCATGCTCAAACTGTATGATCCCTGGGAAAACATCTTCGATTCTCTACATCGTAAGGATGTTGCTACACGATTAATTTATTATGCAAGTGAAATTGAAGAATCCATGGGGTTTTCCGATGATGAGTTGGAAGAGGCTTTAGAAAGAGCCTTTCAGGCGTGTTCAACCATGCATATTTCTATTGATGAAAATTTTAAAGCCATATTTCGTATGGATAAAACACACGAAATGGTTCCTGACTGGAAGCTTTCATCACTGGCTTGTTACCTCTTGATCATCAATGCTAATCCTTCTAATCCAAATGTGGCAAGAGTCCAGCTGTTCTTTGCAAGTAAAAATTCGGAGAATATCTTTTAGTTTATACTTTTTTCGCCCACTTACTATCAGGGAAAAGCGATCTGTATATTTCTCCATAGTATATCAATAGTTTAAATGCATACACTGGCGCATTTAACTTTTGATTCAATACCTTATTATTGGTTAGTATAAAACGAAAGCCTACATCTGCACCAATACCGACCCATTTAAAAAAACGATATTCAATAGACACTGCCGGTTCGTATATAAAACAAAGGTGCCGGTCAACATTTCTTTTAACTCCCATCAATTCGTATCTGTATCCTGTTCTCCCTATTCCGATTAAGAGAGGTATGCTTAATTGCCAGTGTCTTGTCTGATAAAAAATGTATTCGGCATGAGCAGAAAAATAAAAAAACTTAAGCTTTGCCGCAACACTGTCCCGCTGACCGTCATACCGCGTGTAATAAATCTGTTTATTAAAATTCTTTGTTACTCTGGCAAACGGACTTATTTGATTATAGCCTAATCCTAAATGAAGACGTTTTCCATAATTCAATCCTCCTTTTATACCAAAAATAACAACACGGCTGTTGTAAAAAAAAGAATTCCGTGTATCCAGTTTGACAAACGGATTGGGTTTTTGCGTTAAACACCATTGAATGGTATCCAAAGTAGGTTGTGCAGCAATTTTTAACTGCCCCGACAAACACAAAACACAAAATATTATAATCAATTTACGCACAAAGCAAAGATAATAACATAGATTCACTTAAATGCTTTAACTTTGTATCATGATGAAATACGGCATTTTTTTGATACTCTTGTCTTTATTTACCGGATTAGGTCTTCAAGGACAAACCAATACGGATACGGGGAAAATAACTTTCGTTCAGGATCGTAAAATTGATGAATTGCTTGTGAAGCACATAGAAATTAATTCCAAAACACGGATAAAAGGTTACCGTGTAAAAATACATTTTGGAGCCGATAAAAATAAAGCGAAGGAAATAAAAGCCAAATTCATGTCGCAGTTCCCAGCGGTTGCTGCGTATGAAAAGTATGATCAACCCAATTTTAATATCCGTGTGGGTGATTTTAGAACCAAGCTGGAGGCGTATAAATTTTTAAAAGAAATACAATCCGAATTCCCTGCTGCATTTATTGTTCAGGATGAAATAGAACTTCCTGAACTGAACCCTGCTGAGAAGAAACAATAGTTTGATTTTCAAACTTCATTTGAAGAACCTGGTGATGTTTGTATGACATTTTCTTCTTCCGGTTTATCTTTCTTTTTGCCAAAAAATCTTTTCTGATAGAGAATAATGATCGCCACACCAATACTGATGGAGGCATCTGCAAAATTGAAAACAGGCCGAAAGAATATAAATTCTTCGGTTCCCCATATTGGAAACCAGCTCGGAAAATGTCCTTCAATGACCGGAAAGTAAAACATGTCTACCACCTTCCCGTGCAAAAAAGTTGAATAACCGCCTTCTTCCGGCATGAAACGCGCAACATCATAACCACTATCGCTGAATAAAACACCATAAAATGCACTATCGATGATATTTCCCAATGCCCCTGCAAAAATTAAAGCGATACAAACAGTGTACAACTGATCTTCTTTTTTCTTGATTATATCTAACAGGTACCAAAAAATTCCGGCAACAGCAAGGATCCGGAAGGTGCTTAAAAATAATTTTCCGAATTGTCCGCCAAACTCCATTCCATAAGCCATCCCATTATTTTCTGTAAAATGAAGAATGAACCAGTTGCCGGCAACATGTACCTCTTCTCCCAGAAAAAAATGGGTTTTTACATAAATTTTTATGACCTGATCAATCAGTAAAACAAGGAATGCAATAAGGAGCGGTTTTTTCAAAATGTATTAATTAGATTGAATGAGTGCAAAAATAAAGAAAGGTTACTTTGATTGTAACCTTTCTTCGAAATAAATTTGTTAAATGTGTAGGTACATGAGCAACATTAAACGTTTTGCTCCAATTTTGCTTCAATGGCCAATGTAGCATGTGGTACACTTCTCAAGCGTTCTTTAGAGATCAGTTTACCTGTTGCACGGCAAATGCCATATGTTTTATTTTCAATACGAATCAAGGCATTTTGCAGATTCTGGATGAATTTTTCCTGACGGCTTGCCAAATGAGCTGTTTCTTCTTTCGATAATACATCCGATCCATCTTCCAACAATTTAAAGGTTGGAGATGTATCATCTGTTCCATGATCATCTTTATGAGAAAGTGTGCTTTTCAATAATTCATAATCCTTTTGTGCTTCAGTCAGTTTTTTAAGGATTAGTTCTTTAAATTCTTTTAATTCTGCATCCGAATAACGGGTACGTGTATCTGTATTGATGTGTGGTTTAGGAGTGGGACCCATTGGTTTACGAATAGAAGGAGTTTTGTATTCAACAATCATAGGCGCCTCATCTCTGCTATTATCATCATCTAAATCATAATCTCTTTGTTTCTTTTTAACAACAGGCTCCGTTTTTTTTGCAGGAGCTTCAGCTGGTTTTGCTGATACCGACGGCTTTGCTGTTTCTTTCTTTGTTTCAGACTGTTTTGCCAAAGATTTTTGTTTTTCTTCTTTCGCAATTGTTTTGGTTATCTCTTTTTTATTCTTAGCTGGTTTCTCAACTTTCTCCACTACTTTTTTCACTGGTTTCGCCATATTTTTCACCAAGGGTTTTTTTATTATTGTTTTAGGAGCCGGTTTTTTTGAAACCGGTTTTTTAGCCACTGCCTTAGATGGCTTACTTGCTTTTTTAATCACTTTTTTGACTACTGCTTTTTTTGAAGACGCTTTTTTTGCTGTTTTTGTTGCAGGCTTTTTAGATGATTTAGGTACTGCTTTCTTAACTACTTTTTTTGCAATTGCTTTCTTAACAGCTTTTTTAGGAGCTGCTTTTTTTGCAGGCTTTTTTACTACCGCTTTTTTTGCGGGTTTCGCAGGTTTTGCAGCTTTTTTAGCTTGTTTTGCGTTTTGCGTTTTTTTAGCCATTGTCTTTTAATTTAATTTAGTAATAGTGATTAAGGTCTTGATCTGCTCGTCCAACTCGACCTCTGAGCCACTCGTAGCCTCCACATTATCAACCAGTTCTATGGACGAAGCAAGAATTTCCGCGCAAATATAATTCAAATTATTATTGATGGCTGAATTTATGGCTGAATTTCTTTGAATTTTCACCTCAATCTTGTCTGTTACCTCTAAATTGCTGTCTTTTCGCATATTTTGGATGCGGTTTACCAATTCACGCGCCAAACCTTCTTCTCTTAGTGCCGGGCTGATTGTTATATCCAAAGCCACTGTTAATTGTCCATCATTTGCCACTTTCCATCCGGGAATATCAACAGGGATGATCTCAACATCTTCATTCTCCAGCTCCAGCACCTCTTCATTGACGGATATTTTATATTTTCCTGTTTTTTCAATTCCTGAAATGATTTCCTGAGTATGTTCCAAAGCAAATGCCTGTAAGGCTTTCATATTCTTACCCGCTTTTTTTCCAAGCGTTTTAAAATTCAATTTTAAGTTCTTTGTAATTGTGGTTGTTGATTCATCAACGAATTCAATACGTTTTACATTTACTTCAGACAGGATAAGATCCTGAACAGCTTCTATTTTTGATTTGAACCCACTATCAAATACAGGTATCTGGATACAGCTCAAAGGTTGACGTACACGGATGTTTTCTTTTTTACGAATGGATAATACCATGGAAGATATTTTTTGCGCCAGTTCCATGCGTTCTTCCAGGCCTTTATCAATCAAAAATGTATCTGAAACAGGAAAATCGCTTAAATGAACAGATGTGGCTTTATCACGTGTTGTTACGGAATTTAAATCACCATACAACCTATCCATAAAGAAAGGAGCTATGGGTGCAGAAAGCTGGGTGATTACTTCGAGGCAACGATAAAGTGTCTGATAAGCCGCTATTTTATCAACGGAATAATCTCCTTTCCAGAAACGTCTTCTGCAAAGCCGCACATACCAATTACTTAGATGTTCATCTAAAAATGTTTCGATATACCGCCCTGCACGATGCGGTTCATATTCCGTATAGGCTTCATCTGCTTTCCTGATCAATGTATTTAATTCGGAGATGATCCAGCGATCAATTTCCGGGCGTTCCGTCATCGGAATCTCTGCTTCTTTGTATTCAAATCCATCTACATTCGCATACAATGCAAAAAATGAGTAAGTATTGTGCAGGGTTCCAAAGAATTTCCGTTGCACCTCCGCAATGCCTTCGATATCAAATTTCAGATTGTCCCAGGGCGCTGCATTGGTAATCATGTACCAACGTGTAGCGTCAGGGCCGTATTTTTCAATGGTTGTAAATGGGTCAACAGCATTACC
>CAZMRM010000028.1:0-5133 GCA_964568515.1 uncultured Chitinophaga sp.
CGGCAACGATCCGTGCGGAAATTGAAACAGATAACCACATCCCCTTCACGGATAACTGCAAGTGGATTTCCTTTTTCATCTGTCCGGATAAGTGGTTTAATAAACTCATCTGTTATATTTTCTTCGTAAGAATGCTGAACGGACTTTAAAAGATCCTGCGTTTTTGTGCCTTCACCTTTTACAAGAAGATCATAAGCCAGTTTTATGCGCTCCCACCGGTTATCTCTGTCCATTGCATAATAACGGCCAATAATACTGGCCAGCTTACCTGTAGAATTCTTTAAATGATTTTCAAGCTTGCGTAAATAGTTTAAACCACTTTTGGGATCAGTATCACGTCCATCTGTAAATGCATGAATGTATACCTTTTGCAGATCTTTCTTTTTAGCCATGTCGCATAAGTAATGTAAATGCTCCAGCGTGGAATGTACACCACCATCAGAAACTAGTCCTAAAAAATGAACAGGTTTATGATGTTGTTTGGCGTAATTGAATGCCTCATTCAGAACTTTGTTGTCATCAATCGTTTTTTCTCTAATGGCTTTATTGATAAGTGCCAGATCCTGATATACAATTCTTCCTGCACCAATGTTTAAATGTCCGACTTCACTATTGCCCATCTGACCTTCCGGCAGCCCCACATTTTCTCCTGATGTAAGCAATGTGGAATGTGGATACTTTAGATATAAACTGTTAATGAAAGGAGTTTTTGCATGGGCAATAGCATCTGATTCAGATTTATCACCGATGCCCCATCCATCAAGAATTAATAATGCAACTTTTTTCATAATGAGTTTAAAACGATTAAATGTTTAAGCAGAAGTTTTTTTTGCAAAAGTAATCTCAAAAATACTTCCTTTGGATTGATTATTTTTTACAGCGATGTTTCCAGCATGTTGTTTAACCAGATATTCGGTTATATAAAGTCCGAGCCCAGTACCTTTTGTTTTTCTGGTTTCTTCACTACCCACCCGATAAAACTTCTGGAAGATGCGTGTCTTTTCTTTTGGATGAATACCGATACCTTCGTCGGTAATGCTGAAAACAATTGTATCAGCTTGAGATGCAAGTTTAACAGTCACCTTTGAGTTGAGTGGAGAATATTTGATGGCATTTTCAAAAAGATTTAGGATGATGCTGGGAAAGCTGGTACTGTCAATTTCCATAAAAATATCCGGCTCCATATCAAAAATGATTTCGTGTTGATGATGAAAGGATGCAATATTTTGTTTTAAGGTATCGGTAATGAATTGAGAAAGATTTACCCGCTCTTTGTGCAAGGCATATACGTCATTCTCAATTTTGGCTGCAAGTAAAATGTTTTCAACCAAGTTATTCAGACGTTCGGTATCGCTAATGGCATTGGTAATAATTTCTTTTTGTTTGTTTCTGTCCAGCTCTCTTTTTTCAAGTGTCTGCAGTTGAAGTTTGGCAGATGCAATGGGAGATTTTAATTCATGTGTTACCGAAAGTAAAAAATTGGTTTGCTGTTGTGCAAGTGCAGCTTCTTTAATGAAAGTTTTTCGTATTTGAAGTATTCCTAACAGTAATAAACCTACAAACACACTTCCTTCACTGGCAATCATTACCCAACGTGTTTTTAATTTTGTATTCAGTTCATTCCCTTTGGTGGCTATTTCTTCAGAGGATTCACCCTGAAGCAGGTTCACCTGCGTTTTGAGATGGTAAACTTCATTATTTAACTGTACCATTAAATAACTCCACCAGATAAACTGGAGTATAATGTAAACGACCAACAGGTAGAACCAAAACAAAGGGCGCGACTTTCCTTTTGAATTCATGCACTAAAGATAGAAAATTCATGGCTGGTTTCCAGGAAAGAGAATACATAAAAAATACGCCGGATTTACTTCCGGCGTATTTTTGTTAGTGTTAAATAAACGCAAATGGTTAGTAGAAGTAATAATAGAGTATGTTTTAAACGCACTCCTGTTTAATCCTGAGTAGCCAATTTTTTGTCTTTCAGATTGATTTTAACAAGGGCTATCAAACGCTCCATATCAAATGGCTTTGAAACAATTGCATCCGCTTGGACAGAGCTGCTGTATAAAATATCTTTGTCCATACCTGTTACAAGAATAATGGGTACGTTTTTTAATTTTTTCTCATTTTTAACATACTCAACAATATCGAACCCGCCTGTATAAGGTAGCATAACATCCGAAATAATGAGATCAATTTCAGAATTTGAAATTACTTTAATGGAAGTTTTGTAATCACTGGTAATGATTACACTGTAACCTTCTCTTTTTAATGATCTGGAAATAGCTGTTGCAATATCCTCTTCATCGTCAATTACCAAAATTGTTTGTGTGTTCATGCTTGTTTGAATTTAATTTATTGAGGGGGCTAAGCAAATATGCTGCAAATCAAAAAAGATTTGTTATCAAAGTAGTAAAATAACGTGAAAATAATTATAATTGTTTGTATTTGAGTTAATTATGTTTTTTTTGCAATTCTTTAAATTTATAATATTAAAAAACAGCAGGCTTTATTGGGTATAAAAATACTCAATTGTAAAGTTTAGAGGCTAAGGTTTTGTAATAATCAGCTGTACTTTTGTTCCGCTGATGTCACCGGAAGAGGCCTGAATGCCTTTGTAAGTCATAGGATTGATCGCGCCATGGTCTTTCAAATATTCATAAACAGCTTTTGCACGGGAGTTAAAGGAAGCATTATCGGTAAGAACAACTTGTAATTCCATAAAAGGATGATTATTGAGCATAAGGACCACATCATCCAGAATTTTTTGAGAAGCAAGTAAAATCCTTGTTCCGCCTTTCTCAAATTGAATATTTTTCACATCAACAACCTGATTCAGTACAAAAGTATCTGGAAAAATCTGTGTTTCGGGAAACATTTTTTTATTTTCTGAAAGTGTATCACTGGTGTCTGTTTTTTTATAAAGTGATACGTCATCAATATAGTAATATGATTCAGCAAACTCAAAGAGGTTCAATGGATTTTTTTTGACAAAATCGTCCTTCATTTTTGTTCTAAAGTTTCCAATGATGATAAATTTTTCCCCACCATGTGCTGTATAATCTCCCTGTATAGGAATCCAGTCTTTGGTTCCTGCAATACCTTTTCGATAAGTGGAATCGATCATACTTTCTTTATCAAAGTTCATCCCTGCTTTAAAAGCAATATCAGAGAAATAAACTCCTAATTGTTTGACAGTTACCGTTACGTTGCTGTAGTCAAGCAATCGCACATACATTTTAAAATGATAGGTTTTGTTTTTTTCGAGTTTTTCAGTTAATGGAACATACATATATTCCTTATAATCTTTTTGGAATCTTAATCCTGCATAACAGGTACCGGTACGTGCTCCTTTGAACCGTGTAGTGTCTCTTTTTTCCGGTTTCATATAATAATCCACGGTTCCTATCCCTATCCAGGGCAATGCATTTTTAATATCACCTGATTTATTACGATGTGTTTCAAAGCTGGGGTTAGGGACTAAATTTTTTTTCTCTGTGTTTTGTGCGGATGCAGCAAACAGACAAAGGACAAAAATGGTAGTAATTAAGATTATTTTTTTTAAGTTCAATGTATGCACTTGGTAAAAATTCATGCTAACCTCTTTTTTCTTAATGTTGAATAATACGGTGTTGAATTTTATCCTTCAAAGGTTGCAAGCACTTAAAAATATCCTTTAATAAAATTAGTACAAGATAATAAAAAATTCGTTCCTATCCATCCTTACCAACAGCCATTCAATTTAATAAAACAAGTTATATACCTATTTTAAGCGCGGGATACTTGTTTGATCGTTAATTGTTTTTTTTAAAAGATACCAGAATTATAGCTGTTAGCCTTAATGTTAAATCATAGCTGTATTTCTCTGGCACTTGCTCTGTATCCACAATGGTTTCGATTACTGTTCCATTGTATTCATAACATCAATCCGCACATTCGATTTCTTAATTAACGCGTAAGAAATGGTTGTGATATGATAGTATGCTCTGACGTTTTTAGAAGTACCCGGTTACATATTGTTAATTTTCATGCATGTTGGGGAGCTTTCTTTGTGAAGCGTAATAAAAACCGGCCCATTCTTCTTTTATCCCAAATGCAGTGTGTCCGAGCTCTTTTGAAGCGATATCACCATACAAAAAATTAAAAATTGTTGGAGGGTCGTTTGAATTTTTATACTGGAGATAAAAAGCATTGACCGCATGAAAATTTTTCAGTTCCTTCTCCTGATATCGAAACATGTTGTGTTCGGCAACAAAAGATTCCTGCATGATATGTTCCTCCAAGGTAACAGGTTGTGGTGCTGTTTCTCTGTAAACTGAACGATAACAATAATCTGTTGTGATTTCTCTTATTTTTTCGGGAGTATATTCTTCACTTACCCAGAAGAGTGGCGTACAAAAATTACGTTTTATCAGATCAGTGGTATTGAATTTACTATCATAATCGGTGGTATATCTGTTTGTCCAGCTTCCGCCCAAATCATCGGCAAGTGCTAATGCCACCTTAATTTCCTTGGAGCTGGAAGAGGAAACTGCTTTATTGATTGTCTTCAGTGTTTCGTTTATCAGTTCTTCTGCGTTCATTTTTTTTAGTTCCAACAATCTTTTAAGAACCTGTTCCTTGCCCATTGGATTATAAAACGTCACAGGCACACTGATATCCCCGGGAGAGTTACCTTGTAAAATTTTCATGTAACAGGTGAACCGATCAGCATTCAATGGACTCTTATAGAGTTCTATCATAATATCAATTACAGGTAATAAATGAAATCTCATAGCGAATGAATTGAAATTTGTTTTATATCCCCCCGCCTCTTTCAATCGATAAATATTAATTGTTTTCCTTTTTTATCTTGTTGCTATAATTTTTCCATCTGGTAATTATTTTACTAAATGAATAGCAATTTTTTTTCTATAACTCAAATAAAAACTGCTAGTGAAATAAAACTAGTTAGGTGGGGACGATTTTCTACAGCAAATTTAAGCTAAAAGAAAGTAAGGTTATCATGATCATGAAAATAATTGTGAATGGGGTAATAAACCCGTCAGAAAATTAAAAAGATAAGACAAAGAGGGTAATTATCCGGTTTATTCACTTTTGAATTCGGACTGAAATCACAGATTAATACAG